>CAZNQG010000069.1:0-18487 GCA_964575235.1 uncultured Bacteroides sp. | reverse complement strand
GTCTTCAGGATGTTCTTCAGCAAAAGGGCAACTGGGAGGAACTTGCATTACGATTCAGTGCCGATGCAACCGCCTCGAAGGGTGGAGACCTCGGATGGTTCAGGGAAGGCAGGATGGTAAAGCCTTTCAGCGATTCCTGTTTCTACGATGAAACGGGCCGGGTCATGCAGGTGCAAACCCAGTTTGGCATTCACCTGGTACAGGTAACCGACCGGAGCAGAAAGGTAAAAAAAGTTAAGGTGGCCTATCTGAGCAGGGATGTTGAACCCAGTTCGGATACCTACCGGGAAGCTTACAGCCGTGCGGTTAAGTTTGCAGGACTCAACAATACCTACGAAAAATTCAATCAGGCCATCACCCAGCAGAACCTGAACAGACGTTATGCCTATGATCTTACGGAAAATCAGAAGGACATCACCGGCCTTGAAAATTCAAGGCCTCTGGTGCGCTGGGCTTTTGAAGCCGATCTGCACGACGTGACCACCGAAATCTTTGAATTTGGCAACAAGTACGTGATCGCCGCCGTTACGGGGATTCGCGAGAAGGGTGTGGCTCCCCTCGAGCAGGTACGGGCCGAAATTGAACTGGAAGTTAAAAAGCAAAATAAGGCCGATAAAATCATCCAGGATCTGGAAACAGCCCTCGCATCGGCCGAAAGCATCGAGGATCTGGGCCGTGAAACGGGACTTGAGGTTCAGCGGGCGGACAACGTAGGTTTTACTTCCGTTTCACTTCCCGGAGCCGGGATCGAACCCAGGGTCCTGGCCGCTGCTGCCGTATTGCCCGCGGAACAGCTTTCCAAGCCCATCCGGGGGAACGGCGGTGTCTTTGTAATCGAGGTCACCAACGTCAGCGAATCCCCCGCTCAGAACCTGGCCGCAATCAGGACCCGTATGACCGCCCTGCGGGAATCCCAGGCCAGTTACGAGGCTTACGATGCCCTGAGGGAGGCGTCCAACATAGAGGACAACAGGGCTAAATTCTTTTAATACATGATCTGCAGGGTCTGCGGCAGCAGGGAATTGAAATTCTTTTATGCTACTGGCAGCGAGAAACAGTATAAGTATTACAGGTGCAATACCTGTGCCCTGATCAACCTGAATCTGGAAGGCCTGGATATTTTTGACAACCAGCAGAAGTACTACCATCGCTTTAACCCGCCGGAAGATTATGAGAAAGAACGGGGTGCAAAGGAGGCCTATGAATTCATTAAGAGATACGTCCCCCTCAAAGGCATGTACCTGGATATCGGATGCGGCAGTGGCAACGTTCTGTATTTTGCGAAGAAGGATGGATGGGATGTCAAGGGACTGGAGATCTCCCGGGACCTTGCAGAATATGTAAGCAAACGTCTGGGAATCGAGGTGGTGACTGCGAATTTTCTCGAGTACGATAATCCGGGTGAAAAGTTTGAGATGGTATCCCTCAGGCATGTCTTGGAACACCTGCCCGACCCGGTGCACGCTCTGAATAAAATCTCCGAATTGCTCGGTAAAGGAGCATACGCGCATTTTGAATTTCCCAATATCAACGGTATCTCGTTCCGTATGAAACGCTTCATGGACAGGGCGGGGATCCGGCGGAAGAAATGGGATCCTTCCTTCAGGCCAGGTCACAGCCAGGAATTTTCAAAAGCTTCTTTTCAATACCTTTTGGATATCACCGGATTCAGCCTGATCCAATGGGAAACTTATTCCTTCAAGCCGTTTGCCAACAAAATCTACAACAAGGTTCATGTGGGCTCGAAAGCACGGGCGATTGTACGCAAGAAATGAACCAGCAGGCCCGGGGCAATCAGATTTCCGGGCTGGTCAGTCTACGTTGTCGTTAAGGTAGGCGTTATCCTCGCGAAGCTTGGAATTGTTGTCCTCGTCTTGCGAGAGGCTGTATTTCGAGATCCTGGATTCCGAGGAGGGCTTGGAATCATCGATCTTGATTTTTTTACGGATGTAGGCCGGTTCGTTCTCCAGTTCGTCGATGGACTCGTTGCTGTTGGCCCGGTTGTAAAGCTGTTTCTTTACCTGTTCGTGTGATTGACGCAATCTTCTGACCCGTTCGGCCATTTCCTTTGTTTTCTTTTCTTCGGTCCCGGGATCTATTTCGTCGGCATCGCTGACAAAGAATTCAAGCTGGCGGTCGCTCCCGCTGATATCAAATTCAAAGGTCCGCTGAACGTTGGACCTTGGTGCCGGTTCATCGGCGGACTTATCTTTGATGTTGAATCCTTCTTCTTTTGTCTCGGTCGGTTCGGTAAGCTTTACCTTGTCGGCCTTTGATTTCCGTATATACAGTTCGGGAATGCTGGTTGCTTCAAATCCCGTGGCTATGATCGTCACGGACACATTATCCCCAGGTCGCGCATCCTGTCCGCTGCCCCAGATAATGTGCGCGTTCTTTGCTGCCGTATGGCTTATATAATCCGTGATTTCGCCGATCTCGTCCATGCTGATCTCGTTCTCGCCGGATGTGATGTTCAACAGGATGTTGTCCGCCCCGGTGATGTCGTTGTTATTCAGCAACGGAGATGCCAGCGCCGCATCCATGGCCTTTATGGCACGGTTCTCTCCGGAGGCCACCCCCGTCCCGAGTATGGCCACGCCGCTGTCTCTCATGACGGTCTCCACATCGGCAAAATCCACGTTGATGTACCCGTGTACCGTAATGATTTCTGCAATTCCCTTTGCCGCTATGGCCAGTACGTCATCCGCCTTTGCAAAGGCTTCCGAAAGCTTCAGGTCTCCGTAAATCTCCCTGAGTTTCTCATTATTGATCACCAGCAGGGAATCGACGTGTCCTTTCAGATGGTTTATGCCGTCTATGGCCTGGTTGATCCTCTGCTGCCCCTCGAAGCGGAAGGGGATGGTCACGATGGCCACGGTCAGGATGTCCATTTCCCGGGTTGCCTTGGCAATCACCGGCGCGGCACCGGTTCCCGTGCCGCCGCCCATCCCGGCAGTAAGGAAGACCATCCTGGTATTTCCTTTCAGGGCATCCATGACATCCTGGAGGTTCTCCATGGCCGCCTGTCTGCCAACATCGGGCTTACTGCCCGCACCCCTCCCCTCGGTCAGGGATTCTCCAAGCTGTACCTTCACCGGTACCGGGGAATTGTTCAGTGCCTGTGCATCCGTGTTGCAGACTACGAAATCAACGTCCTTGATCCCCTGTTTCCACATGTGGTTCACTGCATTGCTTCCGCCACCGCCGATGCCGAGCACCTTGATGATGCTCGATTTATTCACCGGTAATTCAAAATTCATCAGTTCTTCAGACATGGTCTTTGGTTTTTTGTGCAGATCCTTACATCCTGGTATCGTTTTCCTCGAAAATATCATTGAGCCTGTCCTTGATGTTGTTGAACAGGCGTATTCCGCCTTTGCCGGCAAGCTGTTTATTGCCTGCCTCTTCCGCCTGGTGTTCCTCCTGGTTTTCTTCCGCTTCCTCCCGGGATTCCTTTGTCCTTTGTTCATATCCCTTCAACAGGAGGCCCACGCTGGTTGAATACATGGGCTGGTTGACCTCTTCCTCGATGCTTTCGACGGCAAGCTGTTCGACCGGGTAGCCGATCCGCACATCGAGTCCCGTCCGGAATTTAACGAGCTGGGGCAGGTGCCTGAGCAGGGCCCCGCCCCCGGTGAACACGATCCCCGCACTGAGTTTATCCAGCACACCGGAGCTTTCGATCTCGAACATGGCTGCGTCGATGATCTCCTCCATTCTTGACTGGATGATATAGGCCAGGCTCCTGAAGGATATTTCCTTCGGGTCACGTCCGCTTATACCGGGGATGGTCACGATCTTATCCTCCTGTGCAAGGTCTCCCAGAGCCGAACCGAAGGTGATCTTCAGGGATTCTGCCTGCCGGCCCAGGATGGAACAACCCTCCTTGATGTCCTTGGTTACGACGTTGCCTCCGAAGGGTATGACCGCAGTATGCCGGATGATGTCATCGTAAAACACGGCGATGTCCGTGGTCCCTCCCCCGATGTCTACCAGGGCAACCCCGGCCTCCTTTTCATCCTCGGTCAGCACGGCCTCGGAAGACGCAAGGGGTTCGAGGATGAGTTCCTCAACGTTGAGTCCCACACGATTTATGCATTTCGAGATGTTCTTTGCCGAGGCGACCTGGCCGATTACGATGTGGAAATTGCCTTCCAGTCTCTTGCCGGACATGCCGACCGGGTTTTTAACCCCGGTCTCACTGTCTACAATGAAATTCTGGGGGAGAACGTGGATGATCTCTTCCCCGGCCTCGATCGGGATTTTGTACATATCGTCGATCAGTCGTTGTATGTCCTGTTCGGTAATTTCATCGTCGTAGGAATCCCGGTTGAAGTATCCACGGTTCCGTATGCTCTTGATGTGCTGCCCGGCGATCCCCACGAATACATCCCTGAAATTGATGCCGGTCTGTTTCTTGACCTCCGTGACCGTGGCATTGATCGCGTTTACGGTTTCTTCGATGTTCAGGACGACCCCCCTTTTCACACCCTTGGACAGGGTTTTGCTCATCCCGAGGATCTCGAGCTTCCGGTTCTCCGTCTGCTTGCCGACGATGGCCACGATCTTGGTGGTCCCGATGTCGACCGCTGCCAGTAAATGTTCCTTTTTTGCCATGATATTATCGTTTAGTACATATTACCTGGTTCCTGTATTTCAAATTGATGATTTCGTACTGGTTCCATCCGGTACGGTTGAATCCTTCCGTGTACAGGGTTTTCATCTTGAAGAATTTGGTTCCCATCCGGTCTGCAGTTCCGAAGAGGATGATCTGGGCACCCACACGCGGCACCAGTTCAAATTCCCGCTGCCCGTTAACGTATACCTGTACAATCTGGGATTTCCAGAATGGATCAGCCTGGATGTAAGAGGCCATGTTCAGGATATCCTCCATCAACTGGCGTTCCCTTTCGGGTGCATCGGCCGTATGTATATCCCTTGCCTTTCTGAAATGCCCCGGGATCTCGCCGTTTATGTGCAGAATATGCGGCGTATATTCCATGGTTGCCGGGATGACATAACCCTGTGCATCAAGGTAGTAATGGCGATGGTCCCTGTCTTCGATCCGGGCCACCGGTATCCTCTGTGTTACCTCGACCCTCAGATGCCCCTGCACATCGGTGTAGACCTGTACATCCGCAATGGCCGGAATGTCGGCCAGGTTCTCCTCGATGCCTGCCACATCCAATTCGGTGATGGGGGTTCCTGCGATCCCGGGATACTCCAGGGTGACCATGTTCCGCACATCCAGGGCGGTTACCAGTCCCCGTTCAAGGCTGTCCCTGACCAAGACATCCAGTCCCCTGCAAAGCACCCCCTCGTACCGGCGGTCGACAAAACCGAGCACCACCACCAGGTATGCGGCTGTGAGCAGGGCCAGTCCTATTTTCACAACGCCTTTCACTCTTTTCCCTTCCTTGCGTAAAGTTGGACAATGGGATCCACGAGCTGGTCTATATCGCCTGCCCCGAGGGTCAGAAGAATCTCCGGATCCTTTTCCGAAAGAAGGGGCAGAAGCTGTTCCCGGCCGACCAGGATTTTGTCCTCCAGGCTTACCCGGTCGAATATCAGCCTTGAGCTGACCCCTTCCAGGGGTTCCTCCCTGGCAGGGTAAATGTCCATCAGGATCAATTCATCCAGCGCGCCCAGGCTTTCCGCAAAACCATCGGCGAAGTCCCTCGTCCGGCTGTACAGGTGGGGCTGGAAGATGCCGGTGATCTTTTTCCCGGGGAAATTTTCCCGGACGGACCGGATGCAGGCATCCAGTTCCCTTGGATGATGTGCATAATCGTCAATATAAACCATATCCGGCCGGTTGATCTGCATGTCAAAGCGTCTTCTGACCCCCTGGAAAGATGCCATGGCCTTCCGGATACGATCATCGTCTATGTCCAGGATCCTGGCCAGGCATATGACCGCCAGTGCATTCTCAATGTTGATCGCTCCGGGTATGCCGAGCCGGATATCCCGGATCCCTCCCCGGGGATGCACAGCATCGAAGCAACAGCCTGCACCCTGTTTTTCGATGTTCCGTGCATAGCAGTCCGCATCTCCTTCCAGATGGTATGTATGCCTTTCAGGGCCCTTTTCCCGCAGGCAGTCCAAATCAATCCCCCGGCGATGGACCAGTTGCCCTTCCGGGTGGACCTGCCCGATAAACCCGCAGAACGCCTCCTTTAGCCGTTCATAGGTGCCGTAGACGTCCAGGTGATCCGGGTCACAGGATGAAACCACGGCCATGCGGGGGAATAGATGCAGGAATGAACGGTCGTATTCATCGGCTTCAAGCACCATCCATTCAGCACTGTCCGAAAGCACCGCGTTCGTCCGGTAATTCTTGGAAATACCCCCGAGAAATGCAATGCAGGGGATTCCGGCCGTTCTCATAACATGGGTAAGCATGGTGGAGATTGTGGTTTTCCCGTGGGAGCCGGCCACGGCAATACACCGTTCGTTGATGCTCAGGATACCGAGTATTTCGGCTCTTTTCAGAACGGTGTATCCGCCCTTGCGGAAGAACTCCAGTTCCAGGTGGTTTTCCGGTATGGCCGGGGTATAGATGACCAGGATCTTTCCCGGGTCCGGGTAATGGTTCTTGATGTAGGACAGGTCAGGGGTGAAATGGATGTCCGAACCTTCCCTGATCAGGTCGTCCGTCAACCGGGTGGAAACCCGGTCATAACCGGCCACCCTCTTCCCCTTCATAAGGAAATACCTGGCCAGGGCACTCATGCCAATGCCCCCGATCCCTATCATATAGACCTGTTTGATCTTATGTACGTCCCCGATGGTCATCCGTTCATAATTTCAATAACTTCCCTGGCGATCCGGCCGGCCGAATCCGGGATGGCAAGTTTCGATATGTTTTCAGACAGTACATCCATCCGGTCTTTATCCCCGAGCAGTCCGATGGCTTCCGGGATCATCCGCCGGGTTGCTTCACAGTCCGGGATGCAGATGGCTGCGGACCTGCTGGCAAGGGACTCGGCATTCCGGGTCTGGTGGTCCTCCGCCACGTTGGGGGATGGGACCAGGATGGCCGGTTTGCCGACATGGCTTAGCTCTGAGATGGTCAGGGCACCTGCCCTTGCAACGATGGCGTCGGAGGCCAGGTAGGCCAGGTCCATGCGCCGGATGAAATCCTTCAGTACAACGTTTCCGGCCGGTATGTTCCGCAGCGAATCCTCCGCTTCGCTGTAATAATACCTCCCGCACTGCCAGATGAGCTTCAGGCCGGATTCCAGGACGAGGTTCAGTCCCCCCTGCACCGCGCGGTTTATGGTGCGGGCTCCCAGGCTTCCCCCGAGCACAAGCAGGACCTTTGCGTCCTTATCCAAACCGAAGCTCGATCGGGCCAAACCGTAATCTCCCTGCGCCTTAAGTTCACGGATCTCGGCCCGGACCGGGTTTCCTGCAACGACCAGCTTTTCGGCGGGAAAATATTTTTCCATACCTTCATAAGCTACGCATATCTTCCCGGCCTTTTTCGCCAGCAGCCGGTTGGTAAGTCCCGCGTAAGAATTCTGCTCCTGGATCAGGGTGGGTATGCCCATTGCAGCAGCCCTGCGCAGTACCGGTCCGCTGGCATAGCCCCCAACACCGACTACCGCGTCCGGGGAAAATTCCCGAAGGATCTTCCCGGCCATCTTCAGGCTGGCCATCAGCTTGAAGACCACCTTCAGGTTTGCCGGCGATAATTTGCGCCGGAATCCTTCCACAGGCAGTCCAACGATGGAATA
Organism: uncultured Bacteroides sp.; assembly: GCA_964575235.1. Classification (GTDB taxonomy): domain Bacteria; phylum Bacteroidota; class Bacteroidia; order Bacteroidales; family SM23-62; genus SM23-62. The sequence goes on along the minus strand of CAZNQG010000069.1, from coordinate 10,748 downwards.
ACCCGCTTCGGGGACCTTCTCCATTTCCATCCTTCCCCTGGCGCCTACAAAGAGGATCTCGGGCTCGCTGAGATGCTGGCAGAGCGCATCGGCGATGGCGATGGCCGGAAAGACATGGCCCCCGGTTCCCCCTCCGCTTATGATGATCTTTTTATGTTCATTTCGCGGGTTCACGATGCCTGTCTTGTTTGGGTTGGTTTGTTTTCCATCGCCTCTTCCGCCTCCATTTGCCTCCGTTGTTCCTGTATGCCTTTGCTCACGCTCAGGATCATTCCGAGGGACAGGCTGGTCAGGATGAGGGAGGTCCCCCCCATACTCACCAGGGGCAAAGGCTGTCCGGTGACGGGTATCAGGTTAACCGACACGGCCATGTGCACCATCGCCTGCAATACAAGCCCCATGGTAAGCCCGATGGCAAGGAATGCAGGAAAGGTCCGTGTGCTTTTGCGGACCAGCACCCCGGCCCGGTATAGTAATATAAGGTACATCAGCAGTATGGGGATCGCGCCCAGCAGCAGGCCGTACTCCTCAATGATGACGGCGTAGATGAAATCCGAGTAGGAATGGGGAAGGAAATTCCGCTGGGTGCTGTTCCCGGGAAATTTCCCGAGCAGACCTCCCCTGGCGATGGCGATCTTGGCCTGTTCCACCTGGTAATTTTCCGTATCCTTGTCCAGGTAGGATTCGATCCGGTTTTTCCAGGTGTCAACCCTTCCCTCCTTTTCCAGCAGCATGGTCATGCCGACATAGGAGCCCACCACGATCATGCCGCCCGCGACGATCAAAAGAAGGTGCCGTGTACGGATGCGTCCGATATACATAAGAATGATGCAGGTGGCCAGCAGGATCATGGCCGTGGAAAGGTCCTCCGGCATGATCAGCAGACAAATGATGCCCACCGGGATGATCATGGGAAGGAAGGACCTGTAAAAATCACCGATTTCCTCCTGCCGCTGGGACAGTAACCTGGCCAGGTACATGATCAGGGCGAGCTTGGCGAAATCGGAAGTCTGGAATGTTAGGCCGATGATGGGAAGTTCCAGCCAGCGGTTCGCTTCGTTTATGTTCTTTCCGAAGAAAAGGGTAAGGACCAGCAGCGGGATGGCGATGACCACCATCAGCTGGGACAGGCGTGAAAAATACCGGTACGGGATGAGGTGGGTCAGGTATACCAGCAGGAAACCCGCCAGGAGGAACATGGTGTGGCGTATGACAAAATACGCGGGACTGCTGCCCGGGTGCCTGTAGACCAGGACTCCGGATGTGCTGTAGACCGATAGCAGCGAATACAGCGACAGGACGATGATAACCGCCCAGATGATCCGGTCACCCCCAAAATATTTTCCGATCTTCAACATCGTCGTATCGCTTTTTTGAGGCTTTTTACCTGGTTTCTCCTAAAGCTTCCGCACGGCTTCCTTGAACTGCCAGCCGCGGTCCTCGTAATTTTCGAACAAATCAAAGCTCGCGCAGGCGGGCGAGAGCAGGACCGTATCCCCGTTGCCGGCCAGGTAATAGGCCTTGTTAACGGCCTCTTCCATGCTCTGTGCATCAACGATGGTCTTTACGCGCTTTCCAAAGGCCTTATGGAGCTTGGAATTATCCTTTCCGAGGCATACCAGGCCGGTTACCTTATCCTCGACCAGGTCCTTGAGCTCGCTGTAATCGTTTCCCTTGTCGATCCCGCCGGCAATCCAGACCACCGGTGTGGTCATACTCTCCAGGGCATACCATGTGGAATTGACATTGGTTGCCTTGCTGTCGTTGACGAACTGTATGCCGTGCACTTTCAGTACTTTCTCCAGGCGGTGTTCAACCCCCTGGAAGTCCATCAGGCTTTCCCGGATCAGGTCCTTCCTGATCCTCAGCACATTCCCGGTAATGCCGGCTGCCATGCTGTTGTAGCGGTTATGCCTGCCCGGCAGGGCGAGGTCCGTAACGGGCATGCTGAAGGGTTCGTCTCCGTAGTCCACCCTCAGGTTATCTTCTTCATCGATGTATGCCACCTCCTTGGTTTTCTTTTTCATGGCAAAGGGAAGTTCCTTTGCCTTGAGCACGATCTTTTCCAGTTCCTTCACCGTGATCTCATCGTCCGAGCAGAAGACGAAGAATTCGTCCTCGGAAAGGTTTTGCGTGATCCGGAATTTGCTCTCCACATAATCCTGCATGTTACCGTCGTACCAGTCGAGATGATCCGGGGTGATGTTCAGCAGGATCGCAATGTCCGCTTTGAACTCGTACATCCCGTCAAGCTGGAAGCTGCTCAATTCCAGGACATAATAATCATAATTCTCTTCGGCCACCTGAAGTGCAAAACTTTTTCCCACATTACCCGCAATGCCGGCATTCAATCCCGCCTTTTTAAGCATGTGGTGGATCAGTGAAGTGGTTGTGGTTTTGCCGTTGCTGCCCGTGATGCAGATCTTCTTGGCCCGCGTATGCCGTCCTGCAAACTCGATCTCCGAAATGATACGGATGTCCTGTTTGCGTATGGCCTGTACGATGGGGGCACGTTCCGGTATCCCGGGACTCTTGATGATTTCCTCCGCATCCAGGATCAGGCGCTCTGTGTGCTTCTTCTCTTCCCAGTGGATATCATAGTTGTAAAGCATCTCCTTGTATTTGTCCTTAATCGTACCGTTATCCGAAAGGAACACTTCATAGCCCTGCTTTTTCGCGAGAATGGCCGAACCGCTGCCGCTTTCGCCCCCGCCCAGTATTACGATTCTGTTTGTCATAAGCCTTTTGAGAATTAGGGTTTATATCTATTATCTGATCTTCAGCGTTACTATGGTTATTACTGCCAGCAGGATGCCCACAATCCAGAACCGTATTACGATTTTGGATTCCGGGTATCCCTTGATCTGGTAATGATGATGCAACGGTGCCATCAGGAAGATCCTCCTGCCCTCCCCGAACCGCTTCCGGGTATATTTAAACCAGCTTACCTGCATCAGAACGGACAGGCTTTCCATCAGGAAGATCCCGCACAGGATGGGGATGAGCAGTTCCTTCCGGATCACGATGGCAAAGACCGCGATGATTCCCCCAATGGACAGGCTGCCCGTGTCGCCCATGAAAACCTGGGCCGGGTATGAATTATACCAGAGAAAGCCGATCATGGCCCCGATGAATGCGCTCATGTATATTACCAGTTCACCGGTATAGGGGATGTACATAATGTTCAGGTAGTCGGCATACAGGATGTTACCCGACAGGTAGGCCAGGATACCCAGGGTCACGCCCATGATGGCCGATGTCCCCGTGGCAAGCCCGTCCAGGCCGTCGGTCATGTTCGCCCCGTTTGAAACCGCGGTGATGATGACGATGACGGCAAGGATCAGGACCACCCAGGCCCATTGCTGCGCCCCGTCGCCCAGGAACCAGATCAGGTAGGCGTAATCGAATTCATTGTTCTTGACGAAGGGGATGGTGGTCTTGGTGGATTTCACATCCCGGGTGACAAAGCTGCTGCCCGTTCCATCCCCCCCGTCTTCCTGTATGATCTCCATCCTGGGCTCCCCGCTTTCGAGCAGTACCTTTTCACGCACGATTACATCCGGATCGAGGAAGAGGGTCAGTCCCACATAAATCCCCAGCACCACCTGTCCCAGGATCTTGAACTTCCCGGTCAGCCCTTTTTTGTTCTTTCTGAAAACCTTGATGTAATCATCCGTGAAACCGACCAGGCCCAGCCAGACGGTGGTCACGAGCATCAACTGCACGTATGTATTCTCGAGATCCCCGAAAAGCAGCACGGGTACAAGAATGGATGCCAGTATGATGATCCCTCCCATGGTGGGCGTACCCTGCTTATTCATCTGCCCTTCGAGTCCCAGGTCACGAATGGATTCCCCGATCTGTTTTTCCCGGAGCACGTTGATGATGCTTTTCCCGAACAGCATGGATATGATCAGTGAGGTGATGACCGCCGAAGCCGACCGGAACGAGATGTACTGAAAGACACCGGCCCCGGGAAACCCGATACGATCCAAATATTCAAACAGGTAGATCAGCATATCTCAGGATGGTGTTGTGGTTAATAAATCCAGGAGAACCTCCCGGTCGTTGAAACGATACCGTTTCCCTGCAATCTCCTGATAGTTCTCGTGTCCCTTTCCCGCCACCAGAATGATGTCCCCCGCAGACGCCAGCATGACGGCTGTCTTGATCGCCTCCCTGCGGTCCGGTACCGACAGGACCCTTTTCCGCACTGCCGCGGGTATGCCTTCCATCATCTGGCGGATGATTTCTTCGGGATTTTCGTCCCTGGGATTATCGGATGTGAGAATGAGTTTCTGGCTGAAACGGGCTGCCACCCTGCCCATGAGCGGACGCTTGGCGACGTCCCGGTTCCCGCCGGCACCCACCACGGTGATCAGTTGCGATTTACCGCTTCGAACTGCGACGATGGTCCCCAGGACCTTTTCAAGTGCATCCGGTGTATGGGCATAATCTACGATCGCGGTAACGCCGGCATCCGAGCGGATGGTTTCAAAACGCCCCCTTACCGCCGTTTGCTTGCTCAACAGGGTAAGAACCTTCTCACTTTCCATGCCGCACAGTACGGCAGATCCATAAACGGCAAGAAGGTTGCTGGCATTGAATCCCCCGGCCAGGCGGGTCCACATTTCCCGTTCCCCGATCACCATCTGCATTCCGTCCAGATGGCTTTCCAGGATTTTACCCTTGAAATCTGCAGGTCCCTTAAGACCGTAGGTGCTTACCCTGGCCCGGCAGTTCTGGACCATTACCGGGGCGTTCCGGTCATCCCGGTTAACCAATGCAAAGGCTCCTTCCGGAAGCTCATCGAAGAAGCGTTTCTTGGCTTGTATGTATGCCTTGAAGTTTTTATGATAGTCAAGATGTTCGTGGCTTATGTTGGTAAATATCCCGCCGGCATAAAGGAGTCCCCCGATCCGCCTCTGGTCTATGGCATGGGAGCTGACCTCCATAAAGCAATAACGGCAGCCTTCTTCCACCATCTCCTCGAGAAGCTGATTGATCTGCAGCGGATCCGGGGTCGTATGGGTGGCCATGATCTCCCGGTTTCCCACCAGGTTTCCCGCGGTGGAGATCAGTCCCGCTTTCTGCCCCGTTTCCGAGCACAACCTTTGCAACAGGGTGGCAACGGTGGTTTTGCCGTTGGTTCCCGTTACGCCTATCAACTGGAGTTTCTCCGACGGATGGCCGTAAAAGGATGCCGCGGCAATGCCGAGCGCCAGCGCCGGATCTTCCACCTGCAGGTAGCTTACATGGGGACGGGTATGTTCGGGGATCCGCCCGCACACTACGGCAACCGATCCCGCTTCCAGTGCCTTGTCGATGAACGCATGGCCATCCGTTTGTGTACCGGGGATGGCAAAGAAAACCGAACCTTTCGCCGCTTTCCTGGAATCAAAGCAGAGAGAGTGGATGGCGGTGTCCGGGGGACCGCTACGCTTCAGCACTTTAACGGCTTTCAGTATGTCGTTCAAGGTTTTCACGTCAGATGAAACTCATGGTCAAAATGATTTTCTGTCCCTTCTTTACCGGGCTCCCCGGGGGAATGGACTGCTCCATAACCTTCCCCCTGCCGCGAACGATCACTTTCAAACCCGCATTCTCCAGCAGGTAAACCGCATCGTTAACACCCATTTCCATCACGTTGGGTACCAGGTTCTCAGCAAAGTTCAGGGGCTCAAGCTGGATGAACTCTTCCATCTTCCTGGTTAGGACCCACTCGTTCCCGGGCTCGTCCCGCACCGGTATGTTCAGCTCTTCCAGTACGGCGTCAAGGTCTTCCCGGCGGCCGTTCTTGGAATAAGGGATCTCTACCGGCCCCGATCCGGCCAGGTTAATGCTTTTCTGCATCTCAAGCCCCGTGGCATATACTTTATTCGCAATTTCTCGGAATACCGGACCGGCCACGAGGTTACCGTAGTACACATCGCTGGTTGGAGAGTTCACCACCACGATGCAGGAGTACTTCGGATTTTCTGCCGGGAAATACCCGACGAAGGAAGCCTGGTAGCTGACCCTGGCATCCACGGTGTACCCGTACTTTTCATTGGCTATTTGGGCAGTGCCCGTTTTCCCGGCAATGCGGAAATTTTCATTGCTGAGGTTCTTGGCCGTTCCGTTTTCGACCACGCCCTCGAGGGCAATCTTCACTTTCTCCAGGGTCTGTCTGGAGCAGATGGACGGATCTATGACCTGGGTACGGAACTCCTTGATGTTTTTGCCGTAATAGCGGACGCTTTCTACAATCATGGGCCTGACCATGCGGCCGTCGTTGGCGATCGCGTTGTAGAACGCCAGCACCTGAAGCGGGGTCATCCGTACCTCGTAACCGTGCGACATCATGGGAAGGGTGATGCCGGACCAGTACGGATCGCCCGGGTACCGGATCAGCGGTTCCCCTTCACCACGGATCTCGATTCCCAGGGGTTCGTTCAGGTGCATCTGGTACAGGCGTTCCACGAAGTCCTCTTCCCTGCCCCGGTAATTCTCGTATATGATCTTTGAAAGGCCTACGTTCGAAGACAATTCAAAGGCTTCCTTCACCGAGATCCTGCCGTATCCGCCTTTCCTTGTGTCCCGGATCACCTTGTCGTAATAACGGACTGCTCCTGTGCCGGTATCAATGGTATCGTCAAGTTCAACGTAGCCGTCTTCCATCGCAGCGATCAATGAGGCAAGTTTAAAGGTCGATCCCGGTTCCGTGCTTTCGGCGATGGCATAATTGTACGCTTCGGTATAGTGGCCCCGTTCGTTGAGGGTCAGGTTCGCAATGGCCCTTATACGGCCGGTCTGCACCTCCATAAGCACGGCACATCCGTGGTGGGCCCGGTTTGTTGAAAGCTGCTTGAGCAATGCATTTTCTGCCACATCCTGGATATCCACATCGATGGTGGTTACCACATCGTACCCGTTTTTGGGATCCACCTCGTTGGCATCGTGGAGCGGGATCCAGAGGTTGCCCGCGGTTTTCTGCACCAGGCGTACTCCCTGTATCCCGGACAGGTAGTGGTCGTAGGCACCCTCGATGCCGACGATATTGCCGCTTTCGCCCTTGCTGAGATATCCTATGGTCCTGGCCGCCAGCATATGATGAGGCAGCACCCGGCGGTTGCCCTGGGTGTATATAAATCCCCCCTTATACCTTCCGAGCCGGAAGATCGGGAACCGCTTCAGTCGCTGCAGCTGCCGGTAACTAACCTGGCTGCTGATCAGGTGGTACCGTTTGCCTTCCTTGCGGGCCTGCAGCAATTCATCTTTCCAGGCGGCTTTGGACTTGTCCCCAAACAGGTTCGAGAGACAGAAGCTCAGGGAATCGATGCCGGACCGGAATGCTTCCTCGTCCAGTGCACTGCTGTTCAGGTCCATCCGGATCTCGTAATAGGGCACCGAAGTAGCCAGTAATCTCTGCCCTCCGCTTGCATAAATATCCCCGCGGTTGGGTTCGATGGTGATGTATTTCAGCATCAGCTCCTCGGCCTTCTGCCTCAACTCATCTCCCTGGATCAACTGAAGCTGAAGGATCTTTCCGACGATCAGCAAGGCCAGCAGGAACAGTCCCAGGTAAAGGCCGATTACCCGCCCTACTATGGTTTGTTTAATGGTTTTCATTCCTTTCCCTCTTTTGGGAAACGGTGATTTTCATAGGGGGCTCCACGGCCTCTTTCAGTCCCAGTCCCCTGCTCTCCACCATCTTCGCAACTTCCGACTGCCGGCTGATGAATTCCAGTTCGGAAGCCGTCGAGATCGCCCTGGCACGCAGTTCCTTAAGCTCAGTCTGCAATTCCATGGTCTGGCGGATCACCCTCTCCGCATGGTAACGGTTCCCGATGTAGAGAATGATCAGGAAGGTGAGGAACAGGACAAACGGCAGCTGCCTTACGACCCTGTCCCTCGTCAGCACCGATCCATCGAACACATCCCAGAAGGAGCCCCGGCGGAACTCCTTTTGCTCTGTCTTCTGGTCGATGAACTCTATATTTCCCCTCCTATCCCGCATCTTCATGGATTTTTTCCGCTATCCGCAGCTTTGCGCTGCGGGCCCTCGGGTTCATTTCGATTTCCTGCGGCCCGGGCTGAATGACGTTTCGGTTCACCGGCCGGAAGGGACGCTCCACGTTACCGTAAAAATCCTTTTTCAGTTCACCTTCCGGGTTCCCCGTGCGGAAAAAATTTTTTACGATCCTGTCTTCCAGCGAATGATACGTAATCACCACGAATCTCGATCCGCCGGGCATGAACCCGCTTACACCCTCAAGCATCTCCGACAGGGCGTCCAGCTCGGCGTTGACCTCGATGCGGAGGGACTGGAATACCTTTGCCAGGTATTTCTGCCGGTTTTTTCCCGGAAGGCAGTTCCCGATGGCTTCCAGCAACTGGCCCGTCGTTTCCAGCCTTCGCTGTTTCCGGAACGAGACGACCGCACCGGCAAGCATTTCCGCGTTGCCGATTTCCCCGTATCTTCGAAACAGGTCCGTGAGGGAACCCTCGGGATAATCGTTCAGGATGTCCTCCGCGGTAAGGGAAGCTTCCGGATTCATTCTCATATCGATCTTCGAATCGCGCCGGAAGGAAAACCCCCTCTCCGCCACATCAATATGATGCGACGACACCCCAAGGTCTGCGAGGGCTCCGTTTATGGATGTTATGCCGTAGAAGCGCAAATAATTTCGTACATATCTGAAATTTCCCCTTATGAAAAGGAGGCGTTCATCTTCCGGAACGTTTTTACCGGCATCCGGATCCTGGTCAAAAGCAACCAGCATCCCGTTGCCCAGAATTTCCAGAATGCCGGAGGCATGGCCTCCTCCCCCAAAGGTGAAATCTATATAGGTTCCGCCTTCCTGAACGTTCAGACCATTCAGGCTCTCTTGCAGCAAAACAGTACGATGATACATTTACTCGTTCTCCAGGTCATTAACGGCACCGCCCAGTATCTTCTCCGCCAGGGACGTAAAATCAGCCACCTCAGCGCTGACCTTCCCGTACTGCTTCTCAGACCAGATCTCAATCTTGCCATACTGGCCGGCCAGGATGGCCTCCTTCCCGATCCCGGCAAAATCCATGAGGCGCTTTGGGATCAGAAAACGGCTGTTTGAATCCAGGACCACCTCGGCGGTGCCCTGGTAAAACATCCGGAGGAAACGGCTGTGTTCTTTATTGTATGGATTGGTATTCTTCCGGATGATCCTGTTCTGGCGTTCCCACTCCTCCAAGGGGTACATGACAAGACAGTTTTCGAACACATCCCGCTTTACCACGAACTTTTCCTGCGAGGCTGGCGGTAATTGCTTCTTAAATGCAGAAGGAAGCATGATCCTTCCCTTGGCATCAACCTTGCATGTATATTCGCCTATAAACGTTATCATTCCTGCATGTTCCGCTCAATTTGTAAAAATAATACAAAAAATCCCACTTTCCTCCACTTTGTCCCATTTTTTGACACTTTGTTAAAAACTTTCAAGCCAAATTGTTAATTGTCTGTTTATTAGATGTTTATAGAGAACGATACAGGATGGGACAGCCTTGCAGAGCATATTTTTTACTATTTTTAACTGGAATTTGACCCTGTCGTACGGGGCGGATTATGGAAAAAAAGATCTAAATGGCTGAATCTTCCGCAAACCGGAATATCCAGAAAATATACATCCGGAAGGTATTTCACGACAAGAATCCGGGCATGGCGCGCCTTCTGCCGGGTTTCGTTTACCGGTACCTGGAAAGGATCCTGCACCAGGAGTTCATCAACGGATTCCTCGACAGACACGGTCATAAAGGGGGCCTTGATTTCATTGAATCCGTTTCCCGGGAATTCAATGTGAAGATGGAGATCAGGGGCGAGGAGAACCTTCCCCAAACAGGACGTTTTTTCTTCGTCTCCAACCACCCGCTGGGCGGCTTTGACGGATTAATGCTGATCCATCTGCTGCGCCAGCATTATCCGAAGGTGATCGTGCCGGTGAACGATATCCTGATGAACATCAGGAACCTGGAAGAGTTTTTCGTACCCATCAACAAGCATGGTGGACAGGCCCGGGAGAATGTGCTCCTCATTGAGGAAACCTATCGCAGTGATGCACAGATCCTTACCTTTCCCTCCGGGTACGTATCCAGAAAGATCAAGGGCGTAATCCAGGACCTGGAATGGCAGAAGAGTTTCGTCGTAAAGGCGGCTCAATACCAGAGGGATGTGGTTCCGATCCATATTAGCGGGAATAATACCCCGAGGTTTTACCGGATTGCCAATACCCGTAAATTCTTCGGTATCAAATGGAACCTGGAAATGTTCTTTCTACCCGATGAGACTTACCGTCACCGGAACAAAACCTTTCAATTCACCATCGGGAAACCCATCTCCTATCAGAAATTTGACGCTTCCTTCAAACCCAAGGAATGGGCAGCCAGGGTAAGGGAGCTTGTTTACAGGCTTCCCCGTGAGCAGGATCCTGCTTTACGCTGAGTTAAATTATTCGTAAATTTACTGCAAACCTTCTGCTTTCATGAAACCCATCATCCGAGCCATTCACAGGGAAGATCTTGAAAAGGAACTGACCGAGGATAAATTCATACGAATCACCAATAAGGCCGAAAACGAACTTTACATCATCACGGCAAACGATTCGCCGAACCTTATGCAGGAAATTGGCCGCCTGAGGGAACTGACTTTCCGTGCTGCGGGAGGGGGAACCGGTAAAGCCGTCGACATCGACGATTACGACACCATGGAAGATCCCTACAGGCAATTGATC
>CAZNQG010000068.1:0-18579 GCA_964575235.1 uncultured Bacteroides sp. | reverse complement strand
GTACTACGATTTCGGCATGGTGTTCCGGGACTGTGCCTTCAATTCACGGTACGGAACGGGAAGCTACAACCTGGGAAGGCCCTGGTTCGATTATGCCCGGACCGTCCTGCTGGACTGCTACGAGTCCGAATACCTGTCCGCCGGCGGATGGAGCGCCTGGTCCGGAAGGGAAGCCACCTGCTACTACCGGGAATACCGCTGTTACGGTCCGGGTTCGGATACAACGAACCGAGTTTATTTCGGTAAACAGCTCACGGATTCGGAAGCCCTGGAATATACGATCGAGAACATTTTCAGTGCAGCCAACTTCCCCCCGGGCGACGACGATTACCTGATCTACTGGGAAACCCGGTTCAAAGACCACCGGAAGGAACCCTACCTGGAGGATATCGTATTCCGTGCGGACGGGGACTGGCCCATCAGGCCGACCGGGGACTGGATTCCGGGCATTGATTCGGACTCGGTCTATCGGGTCCTGAGAGCCCGCACGACCATGTTCCTGGATTCCATCAACGCCAGTGCGAACATCGCCGGTCTGAAACTGAACGGGGAGGATCTGCCGGACTGGGATCAGGTGCATCTGAGGCTTTTAGACCTGATAGGCGCCCTGCTCCTGGAAAGATCGTGGAACGGGATTACGGCGGGCGAGCATTCCATCCATACCGATCCCTACCCCGCATACGGCCTATGCGTATACCAGCTTAGCTTTGATAAGTCCCTCTACCAGGGGAAAATTTACATACATCCTTCAGCCAACCGAAATTCCTGATAACATGAGCGTTCCTTACTTATTAAGAATAGGCCTGTTCATCGGCCTCGTAATTGTATTGCCCGGCTCATCCTGGGCTTCCGACGGCAGCCTGCAGGAAAAGCTGGGCGGCAAAATTGACATTGTGGTTGCATCCGACGGTTCCGGCGACCACCTTACCGTGCAGGCAGGGATCAATGCCGTACCTAACAACAGTTCCCAGCGCACCGTCCTGTTCATCAAAAAGGGAACCTACCGGGAAAAGATTACCGTGCCCTCTGCCAAAATCAACCTTACCCTGGTGGGCGAGGATGTGGACAGCACCATCATCGTATACGACGATTATGCAGACAAGGTCCCCGGCATGGGCACCTTCGAAACGCCTACCTTCGAGATACAGGCCAGGGATTTCCGCGCCATGAACCTGACTTTCATGAACGATGCCCGCCCCGGCGGGACCGGGAGCGGTCAGAACGTGGCGGTCGCATCGTACGGGGAACGGAATGTTTTCCTGCATTGCAGGTTCATATCCTGGCAGGATACCTATTATACGGGTGCCGACGGCAGGCATTATTTCAAGGACTGTTTCATCGAGGGAGCGGTGGATTATATTTTCGGGCATACCACCTCCATCTTCGATAGCTGCCAGATCCACACGCCCCGGTCAGGAGGGTATATTACGGCAGCCTCGACCAAGGAGAACTACGGCTTCGGGTACGTTTTCTTCAACTGCCGGCTTACGGCTCCACCGGGAATCAGCGGGGTCTATCTCGGCCGGCCCTGGAAAACCTATGCCCAGACCGTGTTTTTCGAGTGCATCGAATATGAGAACATCTCCCCGCTCGGCTGGAAAACATGGGATGGCAGGGAGAACACCTGCTTTTATGCCGAATACAAATGTACCGGTCCCGGGTCCGGCACCGGTTACCGGGTGGACTGGAGCCACCAGCTCAGCGAGGCCCAGGCTGCCGCATATACCATGGAAAACATTTTTTCGAAAGCGACCAGTACGGATTTCAGCGGGGACTGGAACCCGGCCGTGGAATCGGATTCGGTTTACATAATCCTGCGCGGCCACACCACCCTGTTCATGGATTCGATCAACCTGAATGCCGATATCGCCAGCCTGAAGCTGAACGGGGAAGACCTGCCGGACTGGGACCCTTCCACCCATACTTATTTTATAGAACTTCCTGAAGACATTACGGACGTGCCCCTGATCGAGGCTACAGCCGTCAACCCCCTGTCCTCGGTTGAAATAGAATACCCCGATGACCTGCCGGGATTTGCTGAAGTGACGATCCTTGCCAACGACCGGGCCAGCCACAGCAGCTACAGCATCTACCTTTCAATTGATGGTGCCTCCGGCAACGCCCTGCTGGACAGCATCAAGGTAGGGGGAATCCCGGTCGCGGACTTCCACCCGGATTCCCTGCATTACGAGGTTGTGCTTCCCCAGGGTACTTCTCCCTACTACCCCGTAAACGCCTACCCCCAGGCCCCCGACACCCGGGCCAGCGTCACCAAGCCGGCATCCTTGCCCGGCACCATAAACATCGTCGTAACTGCCGTTGACGGCACGGCGCGTACCTATGCGGTCGATGCATCCATCTCCACAGGGGTGGAAACGATTTCAGGGGCCGGTACCCGGCCCGTATTCCGGAACCCATCAGGGCCACGGCTGAGCTTCAGCCTGCATGGAACCGGGACTCCGGGCCCGATGAGACTTAAAGTCTTCGACCTGAAAGGTTCCCTCCTGCTTGAAAGGAACTGGGATGCATGGTCCCCCGGGGATTACCATGTCACCCTGGGCGCAAATGCAAGGGGATGGTGCGTTTACCAATTAACCGTCGGTCCGTGGATTTACAGTGGAAAGCTTTACATTGAACCCATTTCAGCCGGTTATTTTTAAATGTCTTCCTGATTCCACCCACCTTTACCTCCTGTGCCCGCTCTTTCCTTACGTAAGGAAAGGTAACAATTAGCTATTGGATCCCATAAAAAAAAGAAGAGGGTGCCCCTTTTGAGACACCCCCTTCTTTTATCGTATCCTTGGAAGGATGTTATTGCTTCAGGAATTTGCCTTGTACGATTCCCTGTCCATCGTCAACCTGGATCAGGTAGAGTCCCGGATTGAGGTTGCTGATGTTCAGAAGTACATGGCTGTTGTTATCGAACCTCCTGTCGATCACAAGCTTACCCACTGCATCAAAGATCTTGATCGAACCGCTTGCGCTTTCGGTAACGATGTTAAGAACGTCGTAAGCGGGGTTCGGGTATACCATGATGCTTCTGGTGGCTTCCATTTCCCTGGTGGAAACGTTGCCCCTCCAGATCAGTACGCTGTAAGCCTTGTGATAACCGTTCTCGGCGACGGCAATGAGGTTGACGGTCATGCCTTCACCCTCCCCGTAATCTGCCGTATCCAGCGTGTACTCGTCGTCGTTCAGGAGATATCCGAATTCGTCGTCGCTGAGAATACCGCCAAGATCGACCACACTGGTGTCAACCAGCTCAAGGGTGTATTCAAAAGTGTCGGCGTCGAATGCCGGGGTCAGGGTACCGACATCGTAGGTGATGTCGTCCAGATCAGCATCGTTGTCAACGGTCACCACGGTGCGCATTTCAGCGCCAACCATGCGGCAGAGTTCGTTAAAATATACCTGCTGTGCGTCTTCCGTGAACGGGAAGAAGTGCGACAGCTTGCGTCCGCCGACGGTCCGTCCGTCGTGTCCCATACCCATGTAGGTCCTGTCGGAACCGGCTGTGGTTACGGAACCACCGTAGAACTCGTCACCTTTCGAGAACCTTACCATAAGCACGTAATTGCTGTCATAGGTGGCAACAACATCTCCGTTGATGCCCGGCAGGCTGTCAACCCAGATCGCATCGTGCGGGTCGGGAGCGAACCATACCAGTGAATCTCCGGTAGCCAGCGTAACGTTGTCGAATACCGGGTCATCCGGCAGGTCGACATGAGCGGTGAGCTCTTCCGGTGATTCAATATGGTGCGCTGAGGTGCTGTTGAACAGCTTTAGACGGCTGCTCCTTGATTTCCACGGGCAGATGCACATTACCGGTGCGGTGATGGCATTCCACCTTGCATACTCGATGCTGTCCTGGAAGGAGGAGCTGGGTCCGCTGCGGCCGAAGATCACCAGGTCGGCTGCGTTCAGCAGATCGAGGGTATCCTGTCCGACATCCCCGATGTTGCCTCCTGCCGGCCAGAAATCTTCAACCCGGAAACCGTTCTTCCTGAGGAACCTCTTGTGGTAGATCTCCCGGTCGTTGTCACCGACATAGTCGTTGTCGCCTTCGTACGGAGCAACAAAGGTAATCCGGTAATCATCCGCCGTGTACTCGACTTCTTCGGGGACATCCACTCCGCCAACCATGCGGCAGATTTCAGCCAGGTAGACCTTCTTGGCTTCCCGGGTCAGCGGGAAGAAGTTCGAGAATTTCTTTCCGTCAACCGTGGTGTTGTCGTTACCAAAACCGAAATAGGTCACGTCAGAAGCAGGTGTGGACCAGGTATCGTTGTAATATGGCACCCCTGCCTCGAACCTGACCACGAGCGGGTACACATCTTCAAACAACGCAACAACCTCGCCGTTAATCTCCTCAAGGCTGTCCACATGGATCCAGTCATGCGGCGGGATACACCAGGCCATGGAATCACCAACCAGGGTTACATCGGCAAAGATCGGGTCGTCCGGCATCTCGATCATGGCATAGGCCGGGTCCGAACCGGTATCCCTGTGATGCGCTGAGCCACTGTTGAAGAGCTTCAGACGGCTGCTCCTGGTTTTCCAGGGACAGATGACCATGACCGGAGCTGTAATTGCATCCCAGGCGGCAACTTCGACGCTGTCCTGGAAGGATGAGCTGGGTCCGGCTCTCCCGATTATCACCAGATCGGCTGAATTAATCTTATCGATGGTATCCTGGGAAACGTCATCAATGGCATCATTACCAGGCCAGATTTGCCTGACATCAAATCCTTGATTCTCCAGGAAAGTCATGTTCGGCTGCTCGCGGTAAGTTTCGTCAGCCTCAGGGGGCGTGACATAGGCAATGACGGCATCCGTGGCGGACCAGACCGGCACCTGCGGACCCTGTCCCGTAAGTCTCAGGGCTTCATTCAGGAATACCTTTTTGGCCTCCTTATGGAGGGGGAAGTGATGTATCCCCATTCCGGCGGCGTCGTCACCCATACCCATGTAAGTCCAGTCGGATCCAAACTTAATATCCGCGGTTCCGTTTTTCGCGGTTGCGTAAGGCATGGAGTCTTTCGAGAACCTGACCAAAACCGGGTATGTACCGCCCAGGGTATGAATGGCAAGAACATCGCCGTTGATCTCTTCCAGGCTGTCGACAGCTATAAAGTCGTTTGGAGACCAGGACCAGGGCAAGGAGTCACCGGTGAAGTTTACACCGGTAAATACCGGGTCTTCCTGATCGGCGGCATCCACTTGAGCCCAATGGATCGTCAACGGAGCATCGCCCTTCACGTCAACAGTCGTGCTGTTAAACAGCTTCAGGCGTGAGCTCCTGGCTTTCCATTGACAGATGTCCATGACCGGCGCTGTGATTCCATACCACCTTACCAAGTGCATACTGTCTATGAATGACCAGCTTGATCCGCTGCGGCCAATGATCACCAGATCGGCGTCATTCAGCATGTCCAGGGTATCCTGTCCGGCTTTCCCGATGTTGCCTGCTTCAGGCCAGAAGGGGGTAACATCAAAGCCCTGCTTCTCCAGAAAGTCCATTGTCGCCTGCTCCTTCTCACTAGTGGGAGCGACATAGATGATGTTTGCCCCGGCATGGTTCAAGGCCAGGCTGTCCGGGATGGCATCGCCTTCGCCCGGTGCATAAACACCGGTGGAGTCGAAGATCACCCAGTCAACCAGTCCCCCGTAATTATCACTGCCACTGGCATCCCCCCAGCGAAAGTACCGATCCCCGGAAGTCTTGGAGATGGTGTCGTGAATCACCGGTACTGCGTCTTCATCCACGTATACATTGAGGATGCTGTCCACAAAGGTGCCGCGGATGATGTGCCATTGGGTCATATCCAGGTCGTAAGTATCACCCGCCTTTCCGTTAGAGGGCTTGATCACATCGTCCTCGATCCTGACATCGACCCGTGAAACTCCGTTACGGATATTGAAGTTGACAACATGGTAGGACGCGGCCAGGTTGGCTTTCACCCTTGCAACAAAGGTAAACGAGTCGATGGAGGCATCCAGTGTGGCCCTCCAGTTGAACTGCTTACCATCCGCTACCTGAAACTGGTACAACTTATTGCCGGCAATCATGGGATCGTCGATGTTGGCATCGGTGATGTCGGCCACATCGCCATTGTCATCATAAACGACATCGGGGCTTCCACTGCCATCATAAACGACCCACTGCTGGGCGTTTAGCTGGAACAATGCAAAAAGCATCAGAAACAGCGTTGAGAACATGTAAAGTTTTTTCTTCATAATGCTTAATGGTTTTTGATTTGGTTAGAAGAATGATTTAATGATTTAGAATTAAATTTAATAGAATTTCAAGGTTAAAATGAATCTGAGGAAGTGGTAATTCCTTACCGGGGTCAAGACTGTTTCATAGGCATAATAAGGTTTTTAATTCACAGAATGAACGTCAAGATATAATTATTTTGTTAAATATCCAATCAAATAAAAGGATATTCGCTTCCTTGGGGTGAATTTCTGCAACCGATTGCATAAAGTATCCCATTATTCCATTCCGGAACCGCAATCGGCCAATACTGGCTAATCCGCTGAATATCTTACAATTAACGGATCAGCAACATCTTCCTGGTGAACTGCATTCGCTCCCGGGAAGTGGTAACCACGATGCGGTAAAAGTAAAATCCGCCGCTGACTTTTTGATGATTCCCGTCCGTTCCGTCCCAATCTACGGTATAAGCCCCGGCCGGCTGGTTGCGGTCAACCAGTTTCACGACTTCCTGTCCGAGCATGTTGATGACGGATAACTGTACGGATGCATCCTCCGGGAGCTCATAAAATATATGGGTCCTTTCGGTAAAGGGATTCGGGTAATTCCGGCTGATTTCGAACTCCGGTACGGGATGGACCTCCTCCACATCCTGGACAATTTCCGTATCGTCCTTTCCGGGCGATCCGCCGATATGATAGGACGCGCGCCAGTAGGAGGAGTGGGTCTGGTCATCCACCGGGTCCAAGTCCTTTGGAACCAGGGAATAACCGTAACCATCCGGCAGCTGGGGCCAGGAACTGCTGATGTTGTAATAAATTGCGCTGAGGGTGTCACCGCTGGCAGTTGCCAGTATGATCATTTCTCCCCCGTTGTTGAGCTGCCCGGAAAACTTGCCGTCGGGATAAAATCCGTAACGCTCGAAAAAATACCGGTTGTCGGCGGCCACGACCACGAACTGCTTGGGACCCAGGGCCGTTTCGGCCGGGAATTTATAATCGATCCCGTCGATGAACCTCAGTCCCCCGAGATCAAGCGTTGAACTTCCCGTGTTCTTGAGCTCGATGAATTCGAAATTTCGTCCGTTGATTTCATCCTGGTCCAGCGGGTGGTAATGGATCTCGGTGACCTTGATGTCCCTGTAATCACCGGGAATGGTAAAGAATTTCTCGTTCATGGCGCTCCATTCCCCGTTGTTGAATGCACGGGCCCTGATCCGGCTGGATTTGTCCAGGGTGATGGGGCCTGAATACATGACGGCATCTTCGGACACCTGTGCGGGTTCATTCTCGCTGGAGCTGAGCTTCACTGAAACCAGGAAATCCGTACTGGTGGTGCTGGTATTGAGTCCGTGCAGGGCAAGCAGGTTCTCTCCCACGTTCAAATCCCCGATAAAGGCCGAAATATTGAAGGTCTCCGCGGAATGGGCCTCGTGGGAACCGTCGGAGGCTGATTCGAAGTCGAGCGGAGTGGGTGCGTTGGCTTCCGCAACCCGGTTCCCGTTCAGGTATGCCACGAATCCGTCGTCGTAAAGAACGCTCAGGAAAAGGGATTTGATCCCTTCAAGGTCAATTGCGCTTAGCGAAAACGGTATCCGCACGTAGCAGCTCGTATTGGGATTCGTTCCCCCGCTGCGCATGTCCGCGGTCACATCCAGGGTGATCCAGTCCGCGTAGCCCGTCCCTGTCTCGTATCCCACGCCTCCCGGGCTGCCCTGGCACAGTTGCCAGTTCGCATCGTCGAATACCGGATCGCTCCGCCAGGTGGTCCCGATATCGGATTTCGGAACCAGGGCCCGTTTATCCGCATCGTAGGGGACCAGGACATCGGGTTCGTCCCCGCCCGAATCGGTCCAGCTGGCTGGGTCGCTGCCGTTTTCCGTATAATATATGATCCCCTGGGGTGCGGTCAGGGTCAGGACATCCCCTTCTGAGATGGTGCTCTTTGTGATGGCCTCGTCGTTGATCTTCATTTCAGGTGCCTCAGTCTGGGGAAAGAATCCTATATTCCGGAGCTGTTCCAGGAATATTTCAGTCCGCTGCGGGAAATAGGTATCCAGCATATATTCCGTTTCCGGGATCCAGTGGATTTGCTTTGCGTAAAGCTCGAATGGGCCTCCGGGCTGGTACTGGTGAACGTCGCGGCGGTAATCTCCCCAGCGAGCCGCTTCGGCATCCAGGGCATCCCCCACCACGTCCATGCGTTCCGTGTACCGTTGTGCTGTCTGGGCCGGGGCCAGTTGTCCCATACCATAACAATACTTTTGCACGCGGTCCGCGAACAACCTTTGAAAATCCTCGTTCTCGGCCAGTCGCTGGAAGACCCTCGAGGGACAGTTATCGTTGTTCTCGGCGAGGACGTTTATATCCGGTGTCTTGATCATGTGTTCGGCATCCCAGCAAAGGAATTTGAATCCTTTGCCCGGGTCCACCCGGTTGCGCATGGCCGCCCAGTTGTGATGGTCCCAGTCCGTATTGCCGCCGTAAAAATTGACCATCATGTAATCGGCCAGGTTCACCACGTCCACCAGGGGTTCGTACTCGCTGTTCGGTGTGCCGTCGGGATCGTTCCCCTGTATGCGCTGGTACGCCTCGTTGGTCTGGAGTCCCGCGTTCGCCATGTCCATCATTTCGTTCCAGGCGGTGATCTCCCCGTCCGCTACTTCCGCATAGTCCTTGATCACATCGTAATTCTCCGCCTTACCCCCCATGTAGGATTCGCCGAATTCGGCGTCCAGCCTCTCGGAAGGGGCGTATACGCCCCAGTAAATGCCGTTGATGTAAAGGTGTGCATAAATGGACCGGCTCGAAGGATGCCCCATGTCCCGCTGGGAGTCCTTGGTCCACGCATCCCGGATGTAATCGGCCTTTACCCGCTCATAGTGGCTGTGGTGCACCCAGGAAAGGCCGAAACCCGCCCTCAGGATCAGGTTGTTGAAATCGCCTACGGCATCCTCGTCCCGGAAAATCGGGAAATTCAACCGGGAGGCACCGTAGTCTCCGCGGAATACCAGGAGGAAAGAGTGTTTGGGAGATTTTTCCGGCCGGCGCGAGTGTCCCCCCTGAATGCGGACCCCGCAATCCACCTGCAGGGACAGCGTGTCGTTGGGATCGAAGTATTCGAAGGAGACCGGTCTTTCCCAGCCCCAGCCTCTCATATCGCCGGGTGCCCCCGTATATATATAAATCCCTCCGGTTTCTTCATCCAGATCCAGGGAAAAGAAATTACCCTTTTCGGATACCAGGGATATGGTTGGCAATGCGGCAAGGGCGTCTTTCGCCTTCTGGGCAAAAGCCGGGTCGGCCATCATTTCCGGGTCCATCTCATAGTCGGCAATGGCCGTTCCCGTTATTGCGGTATAGGGTCCCCACTGCGAAGGATAACCCTCCGGATCGTTCGGCTGTTGGATCACATCCGCCGGGAAGATATAGGTCTGCGTTCCCACCCTGCCCGGCGTTCCGTTGCCGGTGACCGCCACGGCCCGGATTACGGAGGTCTCTGAAATGCTTATGGGTGCCGTGTACAGGGTCCCGTACTGGTCGTCCGGGTTGCTTCCGTCGGTCGTATAGTAGATATCCGCATCGTGAATGTCCGTAGACAGGATTAGCGAAAAGGGGTTTTCGAACAGCCCGTGCTTCACATCAAAGGACGGAGCCGGCAGAAGGCTGCCCTCCTCCAGGTTCTCGCTTCCCGGGGTGGGTACGCGGAATTCCACATAATCCACACCCAGCATCCCGAAGGAGAAATCCGTCTGCTGTTCGGGGTAACGGGGATTGAACTCGGTTGCCACGGTTTCGTCCTGGTCAATCAATGCCAGGTATTCCCCGGAGCCTTCAAGCCGGAAGTTTGTGTGAAGTTCCTGCCCGGCCACGGCCCGGTTCTTTCCCGATGCAAACACCACGAGGTACTCCCCGGGACCTATGAGGCCGTGGGGGAAGACCCATTTGCCGGGTTCTTCGATGTTGTCGGTGAGGGACCAGCCGTAGAGATCGATCGCTCCTGCTGTGGGATTGTAAATCTCGATCCAGTCCGGATACTCGTCGTCTTCATCCGTGAGGTTCGAGCGGTTGAGGGCCATGAACTCGTTGATCCTCAAGGTTTCCGTCTGTGCCGCCAGGGTTCCCGCCAGGAATAAAAACAGGACAAGGGGTCCGAATTTCAATAAAAAATAATTACGCAAGGGTTTCCGGATAAACGTACCTAATGTGAGCGACACTGTAAATATTATATATTAAGTAAGACTGAAATCAGTTAAAATGGTTGCGTCCGGGATCAGGGATTGAAACCTTCAATCCGGACGGCATCGGGATCGACCTCCTCTCCCCTGATGATCATTCCCCTGACCGCCTGGTTATCCCGTGCGCGGACCAGTATATCCCGTGTGGCTGAACCGTGCACCCTCATCAGGGCCGAATTATTTCCCGTCAGGGAAGCGGCTTCCATGCCCATAACGTTTAAAAGGTCAAGGGTGGGATGGCCTTCGGTCAGCACCCTCAGGTTATCGAGTTCCAGGGCTTTGGCATTGTAACAGCGTATACCCCGGTTCGCGCTGAAAACGGAATTCTCTATGCGGATATTGTTTACCGGCATCTCCGGAAGCCCGATGATGTTTACAGCACGTTCGGCGCCGACGCAGTAGATGTTTTTCATAAGGATGTTCCTGAATTCCGGCGTTTCCTCTGTGACTTCCGGTATTGCGGGGGCGGCTTCCATCCCGGGACCCCCTCTCATCTCGGTAGGCGCCAGTCCCTGGTAAAACAGGTTGAAGATTACCGCATCCCGTGCTATGTTTATCATCCGGATGTTCTCGATCCGGATGTTCTCCACGACCCCTCCCCTTCCGCGGGTGCTCTTAAAACGAAGGCCTACATCCGTGCCGATAAAGGTACAGTTGCTCACGCGGACGTCCTTCACGCCACCCGACATCTCACTTCCAACCACGAATCCCCCGTGCCCGTGGTGTACGATGCAGTTGTACACCTCCACATTGCGGGTGGGTTTTCCCCTTTCCCTTCCTTCCTTGTCTTTTCCGGATTTAAGGCATATTGCATCGTCCCCGACGTCAAAGTGTGAATCGCTGACACGGACGTTAACGCAGGATTCCACGTCGATGCCGTCACCGTTCTGGGAATACCAGGGATTGATCACGGTTATTTCGTTCACCGTCAGGTTCTCGCACATCAGGGGGTGCAGGCACCAGCCGGGTGAGTTCTCGAATACCGGGCCTTCCAGCAGGACGGTCCTGCAGTTTACCAGTTGCATGAGGGGAGGGCGGAAAAACGCCTTTGCCTTTTCCCTTTCCTCTTCGGGCATGTCCGGGGAACGATAATGTGCCGGGTCCATGTGTGCATCGTAGGTAGCCTGGTTGGGATACCAGATTTCACCCGCTTCGTCAACCACGCCTCCCGATTGCAGGAGTTCCCTCCACTGGGGACCCGTCATCTTCATTTTCTTAACCGGCCTCCAGGCATCCCCGGAGCCATCGAATACCCCCTCGCCGGTGATGGCAATGTTCTCGAGACCGTTACCGTAAAGCAGGGGCATGGCCCGGAAATCCTGCTTGCCTTCGAAATAGGTGGTAATGAAGGGGTATTGCTCAAAATCCCGGCTGAATACAACCAGGGCTCCCTGCTCAATGTGCAGGTTGACGTTGCTCCGCAGCTCGATCGGCCCGGTCAGCCATAATCCCTCCGGAATGGTAACCATACCGCCTCCTGCTTCGCTGCAGGTAAGAATGGCCTGATCGATCGCCCCGGTATTCAGGGTGACCCCATCGGCCACCGCTCCGAAATCCGTGATCTTGAATTCCTTTCTGGGAAAAACGGGCCGTTTTACCTCAAGCCGGTTATCCGGCACATCTCCCGATGGTTTCCGATCGCATCCGGATCCGATCAGAAGGGACAGCGGGATGGCAAACAGCAAAATCTTCTTAAGGTTCATGATGTTGTGTGTTAGTTTATATGCAGGATACATGTTTTACGTATTCCGGGCCGATTCGTTACCTCCCGAGTTCTATGGCAGCCATGATGAAGGGCGCCAGTCCCTTGGGATCGTTATCCCGTGTCCCCTCACCGATATAATATTCATAGCTGCCGTCCCGGTAAGGATCTCCCCCCAGTCCCGCGCCTTGGCAGGTACATTTTAATACCGGCATTCCATCCTCACCCGTGACCACGCAATAATCGACGATGCTGTCGAAGCAGTCCGTTGCGATCTCCCTGAATTCCGGTGGAAGGAAACCCAGCCTGGCTCCCTTGGCAAATGCATAGGTGAACATTATGGAACCGCTGGTCTCCAGGTAATTGCCTTCCCTGCCCCCCTGGTCCAGCACCTGGTACCAGAGCCCTTCCTTCTCATCCCGGAAGGCAAGCAGGGAATTGGAAAGGTTCAGCAGTATCTCCTTTATTTCTACATAGCCTGGGTGATCCTCCGGCATGAATTCCAGCACATCCACCAGGGCCATCATGTACCAGCCGACGGCCCTGCCCCAGAAATTGGGCGACTGGCCGGTTTCCGGGTCCGCCCACCTCTGCTGCCGGCTCTCGTCCCATCCATGATACAGCAGTCCCGTGGCGGGATCAAGGGTCTTCGAATGGATCAGCGTGATCTGGTGGACGACGGTATCAAACCAGGCGGGCTGGTCGAAGGTCGCTGCATACTCTGCCATGAAGGGTGAGGACATATAGATCCCGTCCAGCCACATTTGCCAGGGATAGACCTTTTTGTGCCAGAAACCGCCGGTATGGGTCCTCGGCTGTCCCGTCAGCTGCTCGATGAATGGATCGATGGCTATGCGGTATTTTTCATCTCCCGTGTACCGGTACATGGTAAAAAGCCCTTTTGCCGGGTTGATTCGGTCAAGGTTGTATTCCGATACCCTGTAATGCCGCACCGTTCCATCGTCCTGCACGAAATAGTCCATGTAAGCGCGGAAGTAGTCCGCATACTTCTGATCGACGGTGTTGAGTCGGGCAATGGCCTGCCCCAGCATGGCCCAGTCATACTGCCATTTGATCCGCGGAGGGTCCAGGTAATACAGGAGGCTGTCATAGCGGGCCATGACCGCATCCGCCATGCGGACCGACCAGAGCCCGTCATCATCCTGCCCGCCCTGCCTGCATGAAATATGCAGGGGCAGCAGGAGGAAAACGGGGACAAGAATAAAATATCTTTTCATGGGGATTGTTTATTAATGATCTCGGGGATTCAGTGTCACGGAAGGCGCATTGTCCAGCCTGCGGACGGTTTCATCCAGGTAATCCATGAATGCTTCCTTGTCGGTGATCCCTCCCGGTTCCTTTTCCCAGGCCGCCAGGAAGTAGTAGGTCAGTGTTTTCCCGGAGGGCTTCAGGACCACAACATGGCTGTGGGCGTCCTGCGTTACCTCGGAAAGCTCCCCGGACCGGAAGATCACCGCCATTCCCAGGTTGTCGCCGGCAAGGCTCTGGGTCCCGTACGTGGCAATATAGGTCCAGCCTTCTCCCCCGGCTTCCGGCAGCAGGAGCCCGGCGTTCCTGTCCTTTACGATCCCGGTGCAGAGGTTATCGAGTTCTACACTGGTTGTGAAATCGTGCCTGGTCAGGCGGCTCCCGGCGCTTATCGAAAGCAGGGATCGTGCATCCGTTTTCACTTCACCGGCCATCCAGCCGTAATAGCTGGTCTCTATCCCGGAATAAATGGGCCCGCTGGCAACGATCCTGCAGATGATGCTGTCGGTCTCCGCGACCCGGTTGGCCCTGCCGTCCTTCCATATTCCAATGGATCCCAGTCCCAGGCTCTCCCCCACCTTCAGGATGTCCATTCCCCAGTCCCCCGGCTCATGGTAGGAATCAAACCCGTCCTGTCCCACGTCCTGCAGCACCATTTCCCGTGTCGTTTTGCCGAATACATCTACGGCATTGCGCCAGTCCAGGTAGAAGCGGTAACCCACCCGGTCCGATTCCCATCCGGGTCCCTCGTAACGGATATCGAACGAATGATCCGTATGCTCGTCCGGTACCCGCAGGCTGGTAATATTCTCGAAAGTCCCGCCCTCGTATACCCTGTCTTTCCAGGCACCCCCGGTCTTGACCGATATTTCGGCCTGGGTCCGCGTTGTAAAAAGGGGTGCCTCCTCCCCTGCCGTCGCGGTTATGGTTTTTTCCCCGTTCGGTTCCAGGTCGGTCAGGATTATCAGGCGGTCGGGCGAACCATCCCCGTCATCGTCGAGCAACTGGTAGGGAACATCCGGGTTCAGGATCATTTTCCCAAGCAGGGAATCCGGTACCGGAGCCTCAAGGGAAGCAAGGTCAACCTCCACGAGCCGGTCGGTGAAAGCAAGGTTTGATCCGTTGCTTACCACCACCCTGAACAGGTTGGCCTCCTGAGTTTTGCTGCACGTAGATGACAGGAAAAGGATGACCAGAATAAATGAAACGGGAACCATCGTGATCTTTTTCATGACATTATGCTTTTGGTTAGTCGTTCAGTCTGTTTATCCGGAACCAGTCAAAATCGGCCCAGCCGGTGTCGTTCGTCCGGACCGTTCCGAGTGCGAACAATCCCACCTTGGCACCTATCCAACGGCCGGGCTCGGCTCTGAAAGCCTCCCCAACGGGAAGGAATTCCTCTCCGTCCGCACTGATGCTGAAGCGGCAGGTGGCGGAATCGGATACCTCTACCCGTAAATACAACGGGGTCGCGTCCAGTCCCGACGGATCTGTTTTATGGAAATTTCCTCCTCGATCCGCATTATGGTGTGTCTTCAGGTAGCAGTGCACGGCGCCGTCGATCTGCTCCAGGACCAGGGCCGAATAGCTCATGCCCATCACCAGGAGGCCGGTCATGTCCCCCTCCTGCCCGGGCCGGAAATCCACTTTTGCGGTGACCGTAAATTCATTTGCGGGAAATTTCTGAAGGTAGAGACTGGGAACTTGCCAGAGGTTCGGATCCTTTTCTCCGGCCAGGTTGCAGTAGAGCCTCATATACCCCTGGCTCCCGGACAGGAACATCCATTCGGGACGAGGATTGGCCTGCCACTGCCATTGCAGTCCCTGCTCACGGTTGTTGAACTCATCCGAGGCCTGGAGCCCGGGCGCCTCTCCCCGATAGCCGGTGGAGGGTTTACTCCAGGAAAGAACCGGTTCCCCGGTGCCGTCCCCGTCCGGATCGTTCCCGATGACAGGCCAGTCGTCCTTCCACTGCATGGGCTGGAGGTGTACAATCCTGCCGTAGGCCTCCCGGTCCTGGAAATGCAGGAACCAGGATTCCCCGTTTGCAAGCTCCACCCAGGCTCCCTGGTGGGGTCCGTTTACGTCCGTACCGCCCGTATGGAGGACGATCCTGTCTTCGTATGGCCCGTAAATGTTCCGCGAACGCAGAACCGTCTGCCAGCCGTGGGAGACTCCTCCGGCCGGTGCAAATATGTAATAATACCCGTTGCGCTTATACAGTTTGGGTCCCTCGATGGTCGGATGGTTCTCGTGACCGTCGAACACCAGCACCCCGTCGTCCAGGACCCGGGTGCCTTTGGCATTCATCCGGTGAATGACCAGGATGCTTTTCCTGCCCGAGCGGCTCCCGGCATAGGCTCTTACGAGGTAGGCCTTCCCGTCATCGTCCCAGAAGGGGCAGGGATCGATCCAGCCCCTGGCCGGCCGCAGGAGTTGCGGGGGACTCCATTTCCCTGTGGGATTGGCGGTCTTCGACATGTAGATCCCGAAATCGGGATCCCCGTAATACACGTAATACTCCCCCTTGTGATATCGTATGGCGGGGGCCCATGCGCCGTTCCCGTGCTGCGGGGATGAAAAGACCGAATCGGGTACCTGCCGGTCGAATACGTAGTTCACGATTCGCCAGTTTACCAGGTCCCTGGAATGCAGAACGGGCACTCCGGGCACGCAGTTGAAGCTCGAGGCAACCATGTAGAAATCATCCCCGACCCGGATCGCATCGGGATCGGAAAAATCGGCATGCAGAATGGGATTCCTGTAGGTCCCGGTCCCGGATGAGGACCCCTCCGGTCCCTCATCTCCGGATCCCTTGCAGGATGCAAGCAGGATCACGAGGATGGCCGGGATGTACAGGATGTTTGCCGCCCTTTTCATTTCAGGTGGTCCTTAAGATCTATGTCCAGTTGCCGGATGCCTTCCACCGCCAGTTCCGCCATGCGGGTGGCACCGTATTCGTTGAAATGGGTATTGTCCTCCACTCCGTCCGGAAACCTCGGGTACTGTCCCGGGGGTACATGCAGAAAGACCTCTTTCGATTTTTCCTCTCCCAGTTCGATCAGCATTTGTTCGCTGGACTTATGCATGTCCAGCAGGGGGACATCGTACTTCCCTGCCAGCTCTCGAACGATGTCCGGGTATACCCCGTGCAGGTCATAGAATTGCCCGTTCTCGTCAAACCGCCTGCGCACCACCGGGGTTGCCAGGATGGGTGTGGCGCCATGGGACCGTACATCGTTCACGTACTGCGTCAGGTTATAGGCATATTCCGCCGGCGGGGCATGCCGGCCTACCTTGGATTCGCTCTCGTCGTTATGCCCGAACTGTATGATTACGTAGTCCCCTTTACGAACCTTGTTCATGATCGAATCCCACCTGCCCTCGTAGCGGAACGACCGGGTGCTTCGTCCGTTCATGGCATGGTTCTCCAGAAGGATGGTCGAGTCGAAAAACTGCGGGAGCATCTGCCCCCAGCCCTTCTCGGGCTCGCTTTCGGTGGGTTTGTCGGCCATGGTGGAATCCCCAGCCAGATAAAGCACCGGTGTTTTATTGCAGGAGGCCAGCACCAGGAATGCAGGAAGGATCCAGAAGGGTAATCGTAAGAATTTGTTCATCTGCCTCAACTTATTTATTTTATTTGTTGTCCGTTTTTCGGTGTCCGCATCCGTCCGTTTGACCTGCCGGATCGTTAGCGCTGGACGCGCGCGTTTCCCTCCCAGATGCTCCACACCTGGGCTTCGTCGGCCGGCTGTGCATAATCCGTATAGAGCGTGGTGGCCAGGGCCCCCGTGGCCCAGCCGAACCGTATCCATTTCTCCGGTTCCCATTCCTTCAGGATGGCATACAGGAGTCCCCCTACGAACCCATCCCCGCCGCCGATCCGGTCCAGCACATAGATTTCCCTGGGCTCGACCACGTGCCATTCATTGCCGATTGCAACAACGGCCCCCCACATGTGAAGGTTGGTGCTGATGACTTCCCTCAGGGTAGTGGCAAATACCTCCACGTCAGGGAATCCCTTTTTGGCCCTGTTGATCATTCCCTTGAATCCCTCGATCTTCGCCGCCAGTTCCTGTCCCCCGGCCTCCGGGCCCTCGATCCCCAGGCAGAGCTGGAAATCCTCCTCGTTTCCGACCAGGATATCCGATAAGGATGAGATCTCCGTGAAGATCTCGTGCAGTTCCTTTTCCCTTCCGATCCAGAAGGAGGCCCGGTGGTTCAGGTCGAAGGAGATCCTTGTGCCGTGTTTTTTCGCCGCACGGGCGATTTCCAGGCAGAATTTCCCGGTCTCGGGCGAGAGAGCGGCTATGAGCCCGGACATGTGCACGATCTTCACACCCTCGCCGCCGAAGATCCTTTCCAGGTCAAAGTCCTTCACGTTCAGGGTCCGGCCCACCTCGCCGGCACGGTCGTTATGCACCCTGGGTCCCCTGCTCCCGTGCCCGCTGTCGGCAATATTGATCTGGTGCCGGTATCCCCAGGGACCGCCCTGTTCCACTTCGGGTCCCTCGTAATCCATATGCCTGCCCGCCAGGTTGTCCTTGATCAGTCTGGCGACCGGGCTTCCCTTCACGAATGTGGTCAGGACCTTGACCGGGAATCCCAGGAAAGAAGAAACGCTCCCGACGTTTGTCTCGGCGCTGGTTGCTGTCATGAGGTACCGGTCGCTGCAGTGGACCGGCTGGCCGTTTTCCGGCATCAGCCTGGTTCCCATGCTCGTAGGTGTCAGTATCGCGTACCCGGCGTCTTTACGTAGTTTCATGTTTATGTGTACCTTTTAAATTATGTTACCATTATGTTTTGTATGGTTTTACGGTCCCGTCAAAGGCTAGCGGTCCACCCTGGCGGATCCTCCGCCCTTGACCTTTTCCACTTCGGCCAGGGTGGCCATACTGGTATCGCCCGGGGTCGTCATGGCCAGGGCGCCGTGTGCCGCCCCGTACTCAACGGCCTCACCGGCATCGTTGGTGGTGAGGAAACCGTATATGAGCCCGGAGGCAAAACTGTCGCCTCCCCCGACACGGTCGAAAATTTCCAGGTTCTCCCGGTGGGTGGCTTCGTAAAACCTGCCCCCGGCCCAGCATATGGCACCCCAGGAATTGACGGTGGCGGATTTTACCGTTCTCAGGGTGGTGGCGATCACCTTGAAAT
>CAZNQG010000067.1:0-18670 GCA_964575235.1 uncultured Bacteroides sp. | reverse complement strand
CCTGGCGGACGGCTTCTTCCTGTTCAACAACCAGGCCATTGCAACACAGAAACTGGTGAACGATGGAAAAAAGGTCTTTATAATCGACATTGACGGGCACCTCGGGGACGGCACGCAGGGGATCTTCTATCGCTCGGACCGGGTCCTGTACTGTTCCGTGCACCAGATGTATGCCTATCCGTGGACCGGCACACCAAGCGAAACGGGGGAGGGTAAAGGGAAGGGGTATACCATGAATTTCCCGCTGCAGGCGGGTTCGGGGGACAGGGAACTTCTGGAGGCCGCGGACAGGTCCATCGAAAGGGCGGTTAAATTCAAACCCGACGCGGTGGGGGTTTCGGCCGGTTTCGACGGCTACTGCTACGACCGCCTGCTCGGGCTGAAATACACCCTGGAAGGGTATTACCAGTGCGGTAAAAGACTCGGCCAATCCTTCAACCATATTTTTGCCGTCCTGGAGGGAGGATACCACCTGGACATCCGTAAATGCACCGAAGCCTTCATCCGCGGGGTGAATAACGAATGACCGGATCGTTCCGTCTGCCGCACCTTCACATAGGTGCATTTCCCCTTTGGGATCAGGATATCAGGTTTTGTAATTGAAGGATATTGAACATGAGTATTCCCTGAATAACAAACCTTACCAGCCGGCTCAGGGCAAATAGAATGAATGGCCTGAAAGGGTATTTCAGTAATGCCAGGGCTATCACCACCATGGAAAACGGGGTGAATGGGAACAGGGCGGCGATGATGATAAAAGCGCCGCCCCATTTCCTTGCCAGATCTATGTATTTTTTAAGGTTTCTTTCACTGTAAGCCTTAATCCGAGGCATGCCGGAAATCCACCGGCCGATCCCGTAGGATATTATCGCACCGGTAAAGGATAATACACCCAGCAGAGTGAGGTAAATCACAGGGGCAGGGAATTTTTGCGTCCATAACACGAACAGGTCAACCGGTACCAGGCCTAAAAAGGATTCTGAAACGAAAAACAGTATCAAAACAGGTATATCTGACAGCCTCTCAAGAACCAAAATAAATATGCGGTTATAATCAACCAGGTATTTCCCTGTGAAAAAGACAATGAGGATGAACAGGGTGTAAAGAACTACAATCCAGAAAATGCTTTTCCCGACGTAATCGAAAAAGCCTCTGTTTCTGTAGTGATCATAGAGCTTCCTGATCCGCAATGGGAAGGATTCTCTTTCGGAATTTTTACCCTTGAACATATATCCTGATTCGATTCGCTAATCAAGTTATGAAAATGCACAGATATTAGAGTAATAGAGTACCATGTACTTGTTTACTCACTGGCCATCCGGACAAAAACTCTAATAATTTGAATATTTACAGCTCTTTTCAGGTTTTTCGTTTCCGCTCCGTATAGCCCAGCCAAATCCATATCAAGCATAACTTTCTGACCTTTGATCAGATAAATCTTTAAGACCATGTATTGAAGATTCCTGTTGATTCAGTGCCAGTTTAATAATAAATCCCCTGTACCGCACCGGGGGTATAATATCCGAATAAGATCAAATATGTTGTCTTCTGGTATCAGTAATCCTGAATCAGGGATTCATAGGGTATACTCATTTTTTCATGCAGACTTCGTATCATTTTCAAAGTCAGTTTTCTTCTTCGGTTGAAGATATCAGAAACCCTGCTTTTATAACCTAACACTTTAGCCAGGTCTTTTTTTTTCATATTCATTTGCTCCATTCTATATTTGATCGCTTCGATGGGATCCGGAGCTTCAATTGGGAAATTCTCGTCTTCGTATTTTTCAATCAGCACGATCAATAATTCTGCTTCATCTCCTTCCGGTGTATTTGGAGATGCATCAAAAATTACATCAAGCCTATCGAGTGCCTGTTCATATTCCTTCTCAGATTTAATAAGCTTTACCTTCATATCATTCAAATTATATGGGCATTAATTATATTGTAATCATCATGCGTGCCAATGAACCCGATGAAAACCCATTGTCTTGAATAGTTGATCTTCACAACTAACCTGTATTTGTTCCCGCAAATATTAAAAACCACTCTGTTTCCCTTAAGAATTCTCGATTTAGGGTAATTCCTCTTGAGATCTTGTGGAGAAATCCATTTTGCCTTGGATGCTTCTTTATGCCAGGTTTTTAATTGTTGTTCGGAGTCAGCATACTATGACCAGAACTCCCTTATTGTCTTTTTTGCGATCACTCTCATTAATAGCTGGATTTACAAAATTAATAAATAAGTTACCAAATTGGTAACTTATAGTTATAAATCATCCTCCCCATCCCTTTCTATCCAGGCTACGGTAGTTAATCGCTTCTGCTAAGTGGTGCGAGCGTACGGCCCCGGAGCCCTCCAGGTCGGCGATTGTACGGGCAACCTTCAGGATGCGGTCATATGCCCGGGCAGAAAGGTCCAGCCGCTCCATGGCATTTTTAAGCAGCGCGGCGCCGGAGGTATCTGGCTGGCAGTGTCGGGCCATCAGCGATGGATTGATCTGTGCGTTGCAGTGAATGTCTGGATAATCCGCAAAGCGCTCCTGCTGGATATTCCGTGCACGGATAACCCGTTGACGGATCGACCTGCTGGATTCAGCGCCTGCAGCACCGGACAAATCCTGGAAGGGCACCGGTATGACCTCGATGTGGATGTCGATCCGGTCGAGCAGGGGACCCGAGATCCTTGAGAGGTACTTCTGCACGGCTCCCGGCGGACACTCGCATTCCCTTTCCGGGTGGTTGTAATACCCGCAGGGACAGGGATTCATGCTCGCCACCAGCATGAAGCTGGCAGGGTATTCGATGCTGAAGTTGGCCCGGGATATGGTCATCATTCTTCCCTCCATGGGTTGTCGCAACACCTCCAGGACATGCCGCTTGAACTCGGGCAATTCGTCCATGAACAATACCCCGTTATGGGCCAGGGAGATCTCCCCCGGCTGGGGCCAGGCGCCCCCGCCCACAAGGGCCACATCCGATATGGTGTGATGCGGGTCACGGAAAGGGCGGCGGGTGACCAGGGAGTCTCCTGCATCCAGCTTCCCGGCAACCGAATGAATGCGGGTGGTTTCGAGGGACTCTTCCATCGAAAGGGGCGGCAGGATCGTCGGGAGCCGCTTGGCCAGCATGGTCTTGCCGGCGCCCGGAGGGCCGATCATCAGAAGGTTATGCCCTCCGGCAGCCGCAATCTCCATGGCCCGCTTTACTTTCAGCTGTCCCCGCACCTCGGAGAAATCCATGCCGAAATCAACGTCTTCCAGCGTTTGATCCTGGCCCTTTGAGGCACGAACCGGTTCCGGGCAGGGTCCCCCGTCCAGGAAGGAAACCACCTCCGAGATGTGGTGCATACCGAAGACCTCGAGTCCCCCGATCACCGCAGCTTCCCCCGCGTTTACCGCCGGCAGGACGATGCCCCGGAATCCCCGATCGCGTGCGTGCATGGCCATGGGCAGGACCCCCCGGACCCGTTCGAGCTGCCCGTCCAGGGAGAGCTCTCCCATGATCACGTATTCAGTCAGCCGGTCGGCCGGAAGCATCCCGGAAGCGGCCAGGATGCCGATGGCCAGAGGAAGGTCATAAGCCGAGCCCTCCTTGCGGATGTCCGCGGGGGCCATGTTGATCACCACCCGTTTTTTGGCCACCTCCAGGCCGCTGGCCCTTAGTGCCGATTCGATCCGTCGCTGGCTTTCCTTGACGGCCGAATCCGGCAGTCCCACCAGGAAAAAGTTAAGTCCCGGCGAGATGTCCACCTCGATGGTCACCGTGGTGGCACCGATGCCCTGCACGGCGGAGGCATAGCATTTGACAAGCATCCGGTTCCTTTGTCTCTTAATGCTTTCCGCCCCGGAATCTCACCTTCCGTTCCGGCAAATTGTTTTAATTTTAATCCCAAATACTCGGATATGAACAGCCTGAGAAAAAAGCTATACCGTATCATTTTCGACGCGGACACACCCGCCGGGAAAGGTTTTGACATCGTACTCATCCTGGTCATCGTTCTTTCCGTCGTGGCGGTTATCCTGGAAAGCATACCCTCCTTCAGGGAAACCCATGCACCCGTGCTCAAGTCAACCGAATGGGCCATCACCGCCATCTTCACCCTGGAATACATTGCCCGCATATGGACCCACCCCAGGCCCTTAAGGTACATCTTCAGCTTTTACGGCATCATTGATTTCCTGGCCATCATTCCCACCTACCTGGACCTGATCTTCACGGGGGCCATGGGATTCGCGGTGATCAGGGGACTCCGCCTGCTCCGGATTTTCAGGGTCCTGAAGATCACCCGGTATTCCCATGAGGGCAGGATCATCGTCGAAGCCCTGAGCGCCAGCCGCTACAAGATCCTGGTCTTCCTGTTTGCCGTGCTGATGGTGGTCCTGATCATCGGCACCCTGATGTACCTGGTCGAAGGCGAACAGAGCGGCTTCACAAGCATTCCGGCCGGTATCTACTGGGCCATCACCACACTGACCACGGTCGGGTTCGGGGACATCACACCGGTTACAAGCTTTGGAAAGTTCATCGCGAGTTTCGTGATGATCATCGGGTACGGGGTGATCGCCGTTCCAACGGGGATCGTAACTTTCGAAATCGCATCGGCCGTTAAGGCCAGCCGGGGAAAAAGGGTATGCGGTTCCTGCGGGTACAGCCCCCACGATGCCGATGCCAATTATTGCAAATCCTGCGGTGAAAAGCTCTGAACCTTCATGAACCTGAGATCCTGGACAAAACACATCCCGCTGCTGCTGATCCTCCTGGCGGGGACCCTGCTGAGGACATGGGACCTGGCGCACATACCCTTTACCCACGATGAGCTGAGCGTGGTATTCCGCACCGGTTACGAAAGCTTTGGCAAGCTGATTTCCGGCGGGGTTATGCCCGATGTGCACCCGGCCGGCGTCCAGGTTTTCGTGAATTACTGGGTGGCCCTGTTCGGGGATAGCGAGGCTGCCGTCAAACTCCCCTTCATCCTGTTCGGGATCGTTTCGATCTTTCTGGTTTACAAACTGGGAGAGGAATGGTACAACCGGGATGTGGGACTCGCATCGGCCGCCTTTGTTGCCACCCTGGAATATACCGTAATGCACAGCCAGACCGCCCGTCCCTATGCCAGCGGCCTCATGTTCTCCCTCCTGATGGTCCTGGCATGGCACCGATGGCTTTTCCGGCCCGGCAGGCATCCCCTGGCCTGGTTGGTCCTGTACGTTCTGGCGTCCGCGCTTTGCGCCTACAACCATTATTTCTCCCTGATGTTTGCCGCCCTGGTGGGTGTAACGGGATTCTTCTTTGTGCGGCGCAAACGCATCCTGCCTTACCTTCTTGCCTGCATATCGATATTTATCCTGTTCATCCCCCACCTGAAGATCTTTTTCTACCAGTTCCGGGAGAGGGGAGTGGAAGGATGGCTGGCCAAGCCGCATAATGATTTCATCCTGGAATACATCGGCTACGTCTTCCATTACTCCCCTTATGTGATTGCCCTGGTTGCCGGTATTGTCCTGGCGGGTATCCTCTCCGGACAGACCCGGCGCCTGCTGAAGAACCGGTATTTCTATATTTCGCTCGCCTGGTTTTTCATCCCCTTCCTGGCGGGTTTCTTTTATTCACGATACGTGAACGCCGTACTCCAGTTCCGGGTGCTGATCTTCTTCTTTCCCTTCCTTTTGTTCCTGTTCACCGGCAACCTACCGGAACTGAAAAAACCGCTGAGGACAGCCATGCCCCTGCTCATTTGCCTGGTCGTGGGACTCAGCCTGGTCCTCGAAAGAAAGTATTACCATCTGTATTATCGTTCCCGGTTCAGGGAGATCATCCTTGAAACGGACCGGACGCTGAGGGAACACGGCGACAGTAACTGCCTGGTGTTTATGGATTCCCACCGGAGGATATCGGAATACTATTACGATCGCTTCGAGATCCGTTACGATCACCTGGACGTTGCCGATCTTCCCGGCAAATCGGCTTTGGTTAACCTGTTAGAGGAAAGCGGGAAAGAATACCTGAGCCTGGAGGTGGATTCGAGATCGGATCTGGTCCTGCCCGGCATCATCCTTGATCATTACCCTGCCCTGGTAAAAAAGATCGACTATATGGGGGGCAACTACTACCTGTTCTCAAGGCAGGGCGAGGGACCGGATCCCTGTCGCTTCACCCTGGTGAACGGTTTCGAGGGAACGGCTCAGGGGTGGTCCCCGGTCGCGGACAGCAGCCTGGTTGATACGGTCCGATATTCCGGCCGGAACTCCTTTTTCATGGGCGGCCTGCAGGAGTTCGGCCCCACCTTCACCATGCGCCTCGGTTTCCTGGCCGAAAACAAAAACGACCTGGTGGATGTTTCGGTCCGGGTACGGAACGCCGACAGCCTGAATCATGCCCTTCTGGTGATTTCCCTCAAGGGGAAGAAGGGACAGGTGGCCTGGACCGCGTCATCCTTCGCCGATTACGATCCACTGTCCGGGGAATGGTACACCGTTTACCATACCTTCCGGCCGGGAAGGTACTTTCGGAACCGGAACCTCGAACTCAAGACATACGTCTGGAACCCCGAGGGGGACCGTTTCCTGCTGGACGAGTTGAGGGTCCGCTCCCGTCCCGGGAACCCCGTCCTATACGGGCTGACCGAAAAGATCTGAAACAATTGGGAATCCGGACTTTCGAAAACAACCTTTCCGGGAGGCAGGAACCCGACCTCGGCGGTCCTGTTCCACAGCATACGGCATAACCCCAAAGAACTCAAGGGGTTCTTTGCGGTTTTCTTTTTTTGCTTATCTTTAAGCCTTCTTTCAAAAGGGTTGTCACTTTGAACAATTCATGATATTAGTAAACTGAAAACCAGTGTTTTGAAACCTGCCGGCAGCACGTGTACCGGCGGGTTTATTTATTGAATGTTCCCATAAAAGCATATTAAAATGATGCAGAATAAATTATTCTGGTTCGTGCCCGCCGCTTCGCTCCTGGCCTTGTTTTTTGCCTGGTACTTTTTCCGGACCATGATGAAGGAAAGCGAGGGTACGGATACCATGAAAAGGATCGCCTCGCATGTCAGGAAAGGTGCGATGGCCTACATCAGGCAGCAGTACAAAATCGTCGGGATCTTCTTCCTCGTGCTGACCATCGTATTCTCCATTCTGGCCTATGGACTGAACCTTCAGAACGAATGGGTCCCCTTTGCCTTCCTGACCGGCGGATTTTTCTCGGGACTGTCAGGATTTTTCGGCATGAAAACCGCCACCTTCGCTTCTGCGAGGACCGCAAACGCTGCACAGAAGAGCCTGAACAGGGGACTGAGGGTGGCCTTCCGGTCGGGTGCCGTCATGGGGCTTGTTGTGGTGGGACTCGGACTGCTGGATATTTCGCTCTGGTTTATCCTTTTAAATAACTTTATCCATGTGGAGGAGGGTGAAAAGCTTGCCATCATTACCACCACCATGCTTACCTTCGGTATGGGCGCATCCACACAGGCCCTCTTCGCCAGGGTAGGCGGTGGCATTTTCACGAAGGCCGCAGATGTCGGGGCAGACCTGGTCGGGAAGGTGGAAGCGGGAATTCCCGAGGATGATCCGAGGAATCCCGCCACCATTGCCGATAACGTGGGGGACAACGTAGGGGACGTGGCCGGTATGGGTGCCGACCTCTACGAATCCTACTGTGGATCCATCCTTGCCACGGCAGCCCTGGGCGCTGCTGCGTTCATGACGGACCCGGACCTTCAGTTCAAAGCCGTTCTTGCCCCCATGCTGATCGCCGCCGTCGGGATCGTGCTTTCCATCGTGGGGATTTACCTGGTACGCACCAAGGAAGATGCCACACAGCGGAACCTCCTGAATGCCCTGGGAAGGGGCGTGAACATTAGCTCCGTCCTGATCGTCCTGTTTTCATGGATCGTGCTATACCTGCTCGGGGTCCCCAACCACTGGGGCGTCTGGGGTGCCATTGTTACGGGACTGATCGTCGGGATCGTGATCGGCAAGGCTACCGAATATTTTACTTCTGAAGAATACCGGCCAACCCGCAGAATTGCGAAAAGCACCGATACCGGTCCCGCGACCGTTATTATTTCCGGGATCGGGGTCGGGATGTTTTCAACGGTCATCCCGGTGGTTGCCGTCGTCACCGGGATCATCCTTGCCTACCTCTTTGCCTCCGGATTTGATCCCAACAACCTGGGGATGGGGCTTTACGGGATCGGGATCGCGGCCGTGGGCATGCTTTCCACACTGGGCATCACCCTGGCCACCGATGCATACGGGCCCATTGCGGATAATGCTGGCGGGAATGCAGAGATGAGCGGCCTGGAGCCCATCGTGCGAAAACGCACCGATGCACTGGACTCCCTGGGGAACACCACCGCTGCCACCGGTAAGGGCTTCGCCATCGGTTCCGCAGCCCTGACGGCCCTGGCCCTGCTTGCGGCATACATCGAAGAGATCAAGGCCGGAATAAAAAGACTGCTCGTGGATACGGGCTGGACGGAATATGTCTTTCCGAACAGCACCACAATCACTGCTGCAGGGGAGCTTGACAAATTCAGTTTTGCGGATTTTATGGACCTCTTCGAAGTTCACCTGATGAACCCGAATACCTTGGTGGGACTCTTCATCGGGGCCATGATGGCATTCATGTTTTCGGGACTTACCATGAACGCCGTTGGACGTGCCGCTGCCCGTATGGTCGAAGAGGTCAGAAGGCAGTTCCGCGAAATCAAGGGAATCCTCGACGGCAAAACCGAACCCGAGTATGCCAAATGCGTTGCCATATCCACGAAGGGTGCGCAGATTGAAATGATCCTGCCATCCCTGCTTGCCATCCTGGTTCCGATCGTTACGGGATTGATTTTCGGGATCGCGGGGAGCATGGGACTTCTGGTCGGGGGACTGAGTGCCGGGTTTGTGCTGGCGATCTTTATGGCCAACTCCGGCGGGGCCTGGGACAACGCCAAGAAATACATCGAATCAGGCCACCTGGGCGGCAAGGGTTCGGATGCGCACAAGGCGGCAGTCATCGGCGATACCGTCGGCGACCCGTTCAAGGATACCTCCGGACCGAGCCTCAACATCCTGATCAAGCTGATGAGCATGGTGTCGATCGTCATGGCCGGCGTCAACGTCGCCGTCAACCTGCTCTGATCCCCGGCATTGCCGGAGGTCTCAGTCCACCTTCTTCAGTTCAAGTGTATTGCCGTCGAAAACAGCATAGGAAAAGTTCTCGATCCAGTCCCCCAGGTAAACCAGGCGGCAATTCTCACTCATGTCGAATTCGAGCGGCAGGTGACGGTGGCCGAAGATGAAGTAATCGTAATGTTCCTCTTTGAGTTTTTCCCGGGCGTACAGGATCAGGTATTCCTTATCCTCACCCAGGAATTCCGTTGATACGCCCTTTCCGTAGCGGCTTTTCCTGGACCAGCGGTGTGCGAATCCGGTGGCGGTATTCGGGTGTATGCGGGCATAAAACCACTGGGCGGTTTTACTGGTGAACAGCTTTTTCAGCAATTTATACCCGGTCTGTCCGGGTCCCAGTCCATCCCCGTGTGCGATGTAGAATTTCTTACCCCCGTATTCCCTTACGATGGGTCCGCGGTGAACCTCCACGCCGGTTTCGGACGGCAGGTAGTCAAAGACCCATACATCGTGGTTGCCCGTGAAATAATGGACCTTTATGCCTGCATCGGTAATGCGGGAAACGGTTCCGAGAAAACGCGTGAATCCCCTGGGGACGACCTTCCGGTATTCAAACCAGTAGTCGAAGGTATCCCCCAGAAGGTAGATCTCCTCCGCTTCATCACGAATGCTTTCCAGCCATTCCACGACTTTTTTTTCGCGTTCCCGGCTCTCATCGGCTGGATGCATGCCCAGGTGAAGGTCGGACAGGAAAAAGATCTTTTTGGAATCGCTCAAGGTGTTTGGTTTTGGTGGACAAGTTCGGCTATTTTCCGCTCAAGTGCAATCCGGTCGTAATTCTTGCCGTCGATCGTCCCGTCGCGGTCCAGCAGGAAAAAAGTCGGGAGTTCGGTAACGTTGTAAAGGCCGGCGACGGTTGATTCCGGGTAACTGAGTTCGCTGACGTTGATCCAGGGAAGCTCGTCGTACTGTATGGCGGCCGCCCAACGGTTCCGGTCGTTGTCGAAGGATATCTGGTAGATCTCAAATCCCCGGTTATGATAATCCCGGTAAAGCTGCTTGAAATACTGGTTCAGGACTACGCTTTCCTCGTTCCATGAGGCCCAGAAGGAAAGCAGGACCACATTTCCGTTGAGGGATGAAAGCGATACGGTATCTCCCCTGGGATCCGGGAGGCGGATGTCCGGGAAGGTTGTCGGAAGGATTTTCATCACATTCTGCCAGTTTCTTGCCACCAGTCCCTTTTCCAGGTTGGCGGCATCCTGTTTGAGTGAACGGACATACTCCGATTCGGGGTACAGGGTATCCAGGGCCATGCCGGTTATCTTGAAGAGCTGGATATCACGGTTTGTATTCAGAATGTAATTCTCATCGTCCAGTTTCTGGTACAGCGCATAAATGGAGGCCATGGAATTCATATGTTCCAGAATGAACGAGATGGTAAAACGCCTCTGGGACCGGATGATTTCCTGCCGGGCCGCCAGGAAGGCCTGTATCTTCTCCCGGTCGGCATCCGGTGCCCCTTCAAATACTGCAGCCAGGGAGTCCAGGCTTTTCCGGGTTTGGGCCAGCCTTCGGTCCAGGTCCTGCAGGTAGAGGGAGGCCTGGGAACCGCTGAGCTGATAATCGCGGGCAAAACCGTCGAGGCTGGTCCTTATTTCAACGGTTTCTCCCGGATGAAGCAACAGCGGGATCGTGGACAGACCGCCCAGATGTAGGTTGTAAAAGGTCGGGACCCCGATCCGGTCCTGAAGCCTGAAATCACCCTGCCTGCCCAGTTTGGAGGAATCCGCTATGCGGATCTCGGAAACCCCCTGTTCGTCAAGGTAGATCATTCCTTCTGCTCCTGTGACGGTTCCCCTGACCCGTACCGGTTCTTCCCTGGAACAGGACAGGACGAACAGAGCAACAAGCAGCCATACTGTGTTTTTCATGCCTAGGGATTGAATATTTCATCCAGTTTCTGCCCGAGCATGTCACCCCGGAGGTTGCTGGCGATGATCCTTCCTTCGCGGTCCAGCAGGTAATTCATCGGAATGCCCTGGATGTTGTACACGGGTACCACGATGGAATTCCAGTACTGCAGGTCGCTGACGTGGGTCCACTCGAGCTGGTCCTGTTCAATGCCGTTGAGCCAGGCCTCCCGGGTCCTGTCAAGCGACACCTGATAAATCTCGAAGCCCTTGTCATTGTATTTCTTATAGAAGCTGACGAGATTGGGATTTTCGTACCTGCAGGGGGCGCACCAGGATGCCCAGAAATCAAGCAGCACTACCTTGCCCCGCAGGGAGGAAAGAAGGATGGTGTCGCCGGAAGGCGAAGGCAGTGCGATCTCGGGAGCCTCGGCCCCGATGCCCAGCCGGGCGGCTGCAAGGGCTTCCATCTGCCTGCGCTGCCGGAGCTCTTCCACCTGCCGGTGAAGGTCAATCACGGCATCCGACCCTGGATAGAGGATGCTGAGCGAGGAATCCACCATGGCAAAATACCGGAAGTCCTCGTCGGGGTCGAGCAGGAAGTGCCGGGGACCGATCTGCTGGTACAGGGCCATCAGGCTGGCCTGGGAGTTCAGGTTTTCCTCGATGAAGCGGAAGGTGAAATCCCGCTGAGCATCGATGATGTCCGCGTAGGCGGAATCCAGTCCGGCTTTTATACTCATGAAATTGGGACTCTGCAGGCTGTCGCTGAAGATCTTGTTCAGGCGTTGGATCCCCTCGATGGTCCGGCTCTGCTCCTTGGTCAGCTCACGGATCAGGCGGGAATCCTCCGATCCCTCTACCCGGTAGGTTGATGAAAGGTCACGGGCATCGCCATTGAAGCTGATCCGATCGCCGTTCTTTGCCAGGAGGTAGGCATAATTTCCCGCCTGAACAAACACGGCAAAAAACCTGGATTCCTCCGAAGTGCCCCTCAGGGTAAAGGTTCCGCTGGTGTCAAACCGGCATGAATCGACCGGGACCAGGTCCCGGCTGGTCATTTTCCTTAAATGGATCATTCCGCCGGAGGCGTTCTCAATCTTCCCGCTGATGGTAAATCCGTCTTCCTGCCTTTCGCATGACCAGCCAAGCATCAGCAGGGGAAGCATCCAGTAGATCCTGATTTTCATGGTTTCATTTTTTGTAGTTCTTCAACGATTATTTTATTGGCCAGGGCGGGATCGGCCCTGCCTCCCGATGCCTTCATGACCTCTCCCATAAAGAGGCCCATCAGTCCCTTTTTCCCTTTATGGTACTCCTCCACCTTGCCGGGATATTTACTTAACGCTTCCCGCACCTGTTTCATTATAAGGTCCCGTTCCGTTTCTCGCACCAGGTTCAATTCCCCGGCAAGCTCCTCCGGGTTGCGTTCCGGTTCAACGACCAGGGCCGGGAACAGCTTCTGCTGAGCTGTGGAATAGCTTACAAGTCCCACTTCAACGATCCCGATCAGGGAGCCCAGCTTTGCAGGATCCAGGGGGAAGTCCCCGATCTCAACCCGGTGTTCGTTCATCCAGGATTTAACGGGACCCAGGATCCATTTGGCCGCGGTTTTCGGATCCGTCCCCCCGGCCAGTTCTTCAAAATATGCCGCCAGCGGGGCCGATTCGATCAGGATTTCGGCATCCTGCCCGCTCAGCCCGTATTCCGTTGTGAATCTGTTGTACAACTCCTGCGGGAGAGCCGGAAGTCCCTCCCGTATCCTGGAAATCATTTCATCCGGGATTTTCACGGGATTCAGGTCCGGTTCCGGGAAATACCGGTAGTCATCGGCTTCCTCCTTCCCGCGCATCGGGAAGGTCCGGTTCCCCCGGTCATCGTAGCTCAGGGTTTCCTGGACCACCTTTCCGCCGTTTTCCAGTATCCCGACCTGGCGGTTGATCTCGTATTCAATGGCCTTACGAGCGTTGCCGATGGAATTAAGGTTTTTAATCTCGCAGCGGGTGCCCAGAGCGGATGCAGACTTCCTTTTAACCGAGACGTTTGCATCGCAGCGCAGGCTTCCCTCTTCCATGTTTCCGTCGCTGATGTCCAGGTACCGGACCAGCCTTCGGATCTCACCCAGGTAGGCCTGGGCTTCCTCTCCGCTGTTCAGATCTGGTTCCGAGACGATCTCCAGAAGCGGCACGCCGGCGCGGTTCAGGTCGATCAGGCTTGCATCCGGCTGCTGGTCGTGAAGGCTCCTGCCGGCATCTTCCTCGATATGGATGCGGATTAGCCGGATCTTTTTCTGTTTTCCACGGATCCGTATGGTCAGATACCCTCCCTCGCAAATGGGAAATTCATGCTGGGATATCTGGTACCCTTTCGGAAGGTCGGGGTAAAAGTAATTTTTCCTGGCAAAGGAGAGGGTGGAAGCAATCCTGGACCCG
This sequence comes from uncultured Bacteroides sp., assembly GCA_964575235.1. GTDB lineage: Bacteria > Bacteroidota > Bacteroidia > Bacteroidales > SM23-62 > SM23-62. Next base: position 5,208 of record CAZNQG010000067.1, on the reverse strand, counting down.
GTTGCAAGTCCCAGTTTAACGGCATGCTCAACCACCTTTGCATTCAGCCTCGGAAGGCTGCCCGGGTGGCCGAGGCTGATCACCGAAACGTGCTCGTTGGCCTCCGCTCCGAATCGATTCGGATCGGAAGAAAAGGCCTTGCTCCGGGTATTCAGTTGCGCATGTACTTCCAGGCCGATCACGGCATCGTATTTCTGCACTGCCTCCAAGGGATAGGATGCATTTTTGTACGATTGCGAAGATACGTATTTTTGCCAGACCTGGCCGTGTGAACCATATTCCATAACCGGCACGGAATATTTAACGATTTTTTAGCGTATCAATGGGTTAAAAAAATTGATTATTTGCTTGCTTTTAATGATATTTGGGGACTTTTTTTGCATGTCCGGTGTGGATTTTTTAATTTGTTGACAATTAAGTATTTGCAGAATATATAAGCCCATGAGTTACATACAGTTTGATAAAAACCAGTTGATCAATCTCGAGTATTCGCTCGGGAAGGAGATCCTGCGCTCCAACCGGGCTGGTTCTTATGCCTGCCTGACGATCATCGGATGCAACACCCGGAAGTACCATGGCCTGCTGGTTTGTCCCCTGGATCAGTTCGACGGAGAAAAGCATGTGCTCCTTTCCTCCCTCGACGAGACCATTGTGGAAAAGGATAAGGAATTCAACCTGGGTGTCCGAAAATACGAGGGTGACAACATCACTCCTAAGGGACACAAGTACGTAAGGGATTTTGAGGCGGAAACCATTGCACGCACTACATTCCGGGTGGGCAGCGTGGTAATGTTCAAAGAAAGCCTCCTGGTCGAATGCGAACAGCAAATGCTGTTGAAATATACCCTGGTCGAAAGCCAGGGGTCCATTAAGATCCGGTTCAAGCCCTTTCTTGCGTTCCGGAACGTCCATTCCCTGAGCAAGTCCAATCTATATGCGAATACGAAGGTCCGCAAGGTGAGCCAGGGTGTGGCGTCACGCATGTATGAGAATTATCCCGAACTGTTCATGCAGTTCTCAAAAAAACCGGATTACGTTCACGTGCCGGACTGGTACTACAACATCGAATACATGCGGGAGATGGAACGCGGATATGCTTACAAGGAAGACCTGTTCGTTCCGGGATATTTCGAACTGGACATGAAACCGGGCGAATCCATCGTTTTCTCGGCGGCCACGAAGGAGGCAGCCACGGCCGGCCTGAAGCGAAAATGGGACGGCGAGCTTGCCAAGCGGGTCCCGCGTACCAGCTTTTACCATTGCCTGGTGAACTCGGCGCAGCAGTTTCTCGTGAGAAAAGGAAAGAAAACCGAGGTAATCGCCGGATTTCCCTGGTTCGGAACCTGGGGCCGCGATACCTTCATTGCCCTGCCGGGCCTGACCATTGCCATCCGCGACCGGGATTCCTTCCTGTCGGTAATCGATACCATGGTCAAAAGGCTTCAGCATGGTCTTTTCCCGAACATGGGGAGCGAGGACGAACCTGCCTTCAACTCGGTGGATGCACCGCTTTGGTTCATCTGGGCGCTCCAGCAATTCCATATCTACGATCCGGAATTTAATGTCTGGAAACCCTACGGGAAGCGCATCAGGCATGTTCTCGAGCATTTCCGGAAAGGAACCCTGTTCAACATCCACATGCAGGAAGACGGACTGATCTACGCAGGGGAGGAATTCAAAGCCCTGACATGGATGGATGCCGTGGTTTACGATACGCCGGTGACGCAACGGGACGGAAACCCGGTCGAGATCTCGGCCCTTTGGTACAACGCGGTCCGCTTTGCCCTGGAAATGGCCCAGGCCGCGGACGACAAAGGATTTATAAAACAGTGGAAGGACGTACCGGCCCTGGTTGAGAAATCCTTCGTGCCCACCTTCTGGTACGAAAAGGGCGGATACCTGGCGGATTGCGTGAAGGACGGAATACAGGATATTGCCGTACGCCCGAACCAGGTCATTGCCGCTGCCATGAACTATTCCCCCCTGAGCCTGGAAATGAAAAAATCCATCCTCGACGTTGCCGAACAGGAACTCCTGACCCCGAGGGGACTGCGAACGCTTTCCCCAAAGAACCCGGCATACAAGGGCGTGTACGAGGGCAACCAGGAAAGCAGGGACGAAGCTTACCACCAGGGGACCGTATGGCCCTGGCTTCTGGAACATTTTTGCGAAGCATACCTGCAGATCCATAAACAATCCGGGCTCTCACTTGTAAAGAAACTGTATTACGGATTCGAGGAGGAAATGAACAGGGACGGCATTGGCTCCATCCCCGAAATCTATGACGGCGATCCTCCGCATGAGGGGAAAGGCGCCATATCACAGGCCTGGAGCGTTGCAGCCCTTCTGCGCATTCGGAGGATGATTAAAAATTATACCACAACGTAGGAAAAACCGCTGCTTATGAAGGTACTGATGTTTGGATGGGAATTTCCGCCGCATATTTCCGGGGGACTCGGAACGGCCTGTTACGGGCTGACGAACGGAATGTCCCATCTGAAGGATATGGAGATCATTTTCGTGGTGCCCAAGGCGTTCGGGGATGAAGACCAGGCAAAAATCAGGCTGGTTGGGGCCAACGACGTTCCTCTTACCCAGAGTGATCCTCAGTACACGAAACTTCTGGAGAAGATAAATTTCCTGGAGGTGAACTCCAACATTGTCCCCTATACCGATCCGGAAGACTATTTCAGGCTGATGGAAGAAAACCAGGAAGACCGGAAGCATTATGTTCATACTCATTTCAAGGGGAAACTCGAGCTCACAGGCGGATACGGGGAAAACCTTTACCAGGAGATCGCGAACTATGCGGTAATCGCTTCTGAAATTGCCGCCAGCCATGATTTCGACGTGATCCATTCGCATGACTGGCTTACCTATCCTGCAGGAATGGCTGCAAAGATGGTTTCCGGGAAACCCCTGGTCGTTCATGTTCATGCAACGGATTTTGACCGGAGCGGGGGAAACGTCAACCCCGGTGTTTACGATATGGAAAGGGCCGGCATGCATGCGGCCGACAAGATCATAACGGTAAGCAATCTCACCCGCAATACGGTGATCAACAATTACGGCGTAGATCCGGCAAAGGTGGTCACGGTTTACAACGCAGTGGACCCCGTGATACAGAAAGAAAACATAACGGTCGCCAAGGGATACGAAGAGAAAGTGGTAACCTTCCTGGGCCGGATCACCATGCAAAAGGGACCGGAATATTTCATTGAGGTGGCCAGGAAGGTGTTGCAGAAAATGGATAACGTTAGGTTCGTCATGGCGGGAAGCGGAGACATGATGGTGAAAATGATCTGGCATGCCGCATCGCTCCGTATCATGGATAAATTCCATTTCACCGGTTTCCTGCGCGGGGACGATGTATACCGGATGTTCTCCCTGACCGACGTATACGTCATGCCCTCCGTTTCGGAGCCTTTCGGGATTTCGCCCCTGGAGGCCATGCAATCGAATGTGCCGGTCATCATATCCTACCAGAGCGGTGTTTCGGAAATACTCAAGCATGCCTTGAAGGTAAATTTCTGGGACATCGATGCCATGGCCGATGCCATTTACGGAATCTTAAACTATCCGGCCCTTTCCGAGACGTTCAAGAAGTACGGCAGGGAAGAGGTCGATGACCTGAAATGGGAAAATTCAGCACACCGGGTCAGGGAGGTTTATCAATCGGTATTGTAAAATCAGAAAAACCGCTTATAATGAGTACAATTTGTTTCTACTTCCAGGTTCATCAGCCCTTCCGTTTCAGGAGGTACAGGTTTTTTGATATCGGGAACGAACATTATTATTACGACGACTACAGCAACGAAAGCATATTCCGGAAAGTAGCGGAGAAATGTTACCTGCCGGCCAACCGCTTATTGCTTGAAATGCTGACCCAGCACAAGGGAAAGTTCAAAGTGGCCTTTTCCATTTCCGGGATCGCCATGGACCAGATGGAATTGTATGCCCCGGACGTTCTACGGAGCTTCCAGTCCCTCTCTGAAACCGGTCACGTTGAGTTCCTGGCTGAGACGAATGCACATTCCCTGGTGTCCCTGAAAGACGAGGAGGACTTCCGCAGGCAGGTCGAGGAACATGTTGAAAAGGTGAAAAAACATTTCAACCAGGTACCAAAGGTATTCCGGAACACCGAACTGGTATATTCCGATCAGATCGGTGCCATGGTCTCGAGAATGGGTTATGAGGCCATGCTTACCGAGGGAGCCAAGCATATCCTCGGATGGAAAAGCCCGAATTATCTTTACTGTAATGCGATTGACCCGAAATTGAAAGTATTGTTGAAAAATTTCAAGCTGAGCGATGACATCGCATTCAGATTTTCCGACCGCGAGTGGTCGGAATACCCGCTTACGGCAGAAAAATTTATCGGATGGCTGAACCAGCTCGGCAAAAACGAAGAGGTGGTGAACCTGTTCATGGATTACGAAACCTTCGGCGAGCATCAATGGGAGGAAACCGGGATTTTTAAATTCCTGAAAAACATTCCGGAGGTGGTTTTTAAAAAGTCGAAATACACGTTCAGCACACCTTCGGAAGCTGCCCGGAACCTGCAGCCCGTTTCCGCCATCCAGGTTCCCTATCCCATTTCCTGGGCCGATGAGGAACGTGATCTGACCGCATGGCTCGGGAACGAACTGCAGGAAGAGGCCTTTAATAAGCTTTACGACCTGGGCGATAAATTAAAAACGGTTCAGGATCCGGTCCTTGAAAAAGACTGGAATTACCTGCAGGTCAGCGACCATTTCTATTACATGTGTACAAAATTCTTCTCCGACGGTGCCGTACATTCCTATTTCAATCCCTATGACTCCCCCTACGACGCTTTCATTAACTACATGAACATCCTGAGTGATTTCACCATGAGGGTCAATGCCGCGGTCCCAAAGACCAGCGTGGAGAAGGAAATCGCAAACCTTACCGGGATCCTGAAGGAAAAGGAGGAAGTTATTCAGAAATACGAAAGGGAAATATATGAGTTAAACAAGCAGTTATTTTCCGGTAAAAAAGACCAGGCCGGGACCGTTGAGACGGACGGCAAGGCCACCGGGGGAAAAACCACCGTTAAGGAAACTGCGAAGAAACAAACAGGCTCCACCGGAGCCCGGAAAACCAGCGGAACGGCTGAAAAGAAAAAACCCGTTGCCAAAAAGATACCAGGTAAAACCGCGGGCTCTGCAGGAAGTAAAAAAGCAGGTA
>CAZNQG010000066.1:0-19244 GCA_964575235.1 uncultured Bacteroides sp. | reverse complement strand
AGGACAACTGAAATTATTTTGATACTTCGGGGCTCTGCCCCGGGGTAGTTCATTATTTATCTTAAACAATTAGCATAATGAAAGTCTGTCGTGTAAATGAAATGAGAAATTTGGACCGCCGTGCCATCGAGGAATTCGGCATTACTCAGGAAATGCTCATGGAAAATGCCGGACAGGCTGCTTATTACACCTTATTGCAGAATTTTGGGGTTCAAAGCAAACTTTTTACGATTTTCTGTGGTGTCGGAAATAACGGGGGAGATGGCCTGGTGGTGGCAAGAAAGATCAATTCCGGCGGCGGCAGGGTGGTTGTTTTTATTGTAGGGGATAGCTCAAAATTTAAAGGAGCGGCCAGACAAAATTTTGAGATTGCCCGGAAGCTTCAAATTGATGTGCTTGATCTGAATGATGTTGAATCAGCTACAGAAACGGTCCGGAGATCCGATGCAATAGTCGATGCAATTTTCGGTACGGGCCTTGACCGGGAGGTCAAAGGAATTTACCGGGAAATTATCGACATGATCAACGGAAGCCGGAAAACAGTATTCAGCATTGACATCCCCTCGGGCATTCAGGGAGACACGGGAAAGGTAATGGGTACTGCGGTGAAAGCGCGTTTTACAACCACATTTGGACTGCCGAAGATCGGGAACCTGCTTTATCCGGGATTTGACCTGGGGGGCAAGTTGTATGTCACACATATATCATTCCCGCCTGCAATCCAAAACGCCGCTGAACTGAAAATATCAACCAACGATCCCGAACCCCTCCCCGTAAGGCCCAAAGACACACATAAGAGTAATTTCGGGAAGGTCCTGTTCATAGCAGGATCATCCAGCTATCTGGGTGCTCCCTATTTTGCTGCATTGTCATTTTTGAAAGCCGGCGGTGGACTCTCGTTTCTGGCCACTCCCGGGACTGTTTCATCGTTCATCGGAAGCAAAGGAAGCGAAATTATTTTTATACCGCAGAAACATACGGCGACAGGCAGCATAAGCCTTGAAAATAAAAAGCAACTTCTGCAATTCTCGGAAAATGTGGATATGGTCGTCATGGGGCCCGGATTATCCCTGAATGAAGAAACCCAATCCCTGGTCAGAGAATTATGCGCTGGTATCAGGAAACCACTGCTGATCGATGGGGATGGAATTACTGCTGTTGCCGGTGATCTGGTTTGCATCAAGCAACGGAAAGCTCCCACGATACTGACCCCGCACATGGGTGAAATGGAAAGAATTACCAGAAAAAAGACCGGGGATATGCCAGACGCCATGATCGAGGTACTGCAGAGCACGGCATCAGAGCTTAATTCCACGATCGTATTAAAGGGGGCACATACATTGATCGGTTATCCGGATAAAAGGGTTTTTATCAATTTCAGCGGCAATCCGGGCATGGCTACTGCCGGCAGCGGTGATGTCCTGGCCGGTACAATCCCCGCTATGCTCGGACTGGGATTCCCGATGGACGAAGCTGTGCGCATGGGCGTTTTTATTCATGGTTTTGCAGCTGACAATGCGGCTAATCAGAAAGGGGAAGATGGTCTGGTCGCATCCGATATCATGGATTATCTGCCCGCATCCCTGAAAATCTATCGCGAAAACCATCATTCCATCAGGAAAGATTTCTACCACAGCATTTATGTTATTTGAAATTCGATATGAAAGCATGGATTCTTGAAAACCAGAAGCCCGTTGAAAAAAGACCGCTTGTCTTGAAGGAGGTCCCCGACCCTCATCCCGGGGCACAGGAAATCAGGATAAAAAATATTGCCTGTGGAATATGCCGCACCGATATTCATATTGCCGAAGGTGATCTGCCTCTGAAAAGATCACCCCTGATCCTCGGACATGAGGTTGTTGGCATTGTCGACGAAAAAGGTGAAAATGCGGATCAATTCAACATCGGGGACAGAGCCGGGATTGCATGGCTCAACAGTACCTGTGGCAAATGTAAATTCTGCCTCTCGCACAGGGAAAATCTATGCCCTCATGCACATTTTACCGGCTGGGATGCAGACGGGGGTTTTGCGGAATACAGCATTGTCTCTGCTGATTTTGCTTTTCACCTTAACGCTGGGCAATCCTTTGCAGAAATGGCGCCAATGATGTGCCCCGGAATTGCAGGTTATCGCGCATTTCGCCTGACCGGTTTAAAACCGGGGGATAAACTGGGACTCTACGGATTTGGTCCCACTGCCATTTATGTTCTGCAGGTAGCCAAACACCTGAATATTGAAGTCTTTGTAATTACCCGCAGTGGGAAAAACAAAAATACAGCCGCTGAACTCGGTGCTGACTGGGTAGGCGGTTACCAGGATGAAATCCCTTCCCTGCTGGATGGGGGCATCGTCTTCCCGCCGGCCGGGAACCTGGTTTCCCATGCTTTATCTCAGCTGGACAGCGGTGGCAGGCTTGTACTGGGACCGGTAACCATGACCCCCATTGAGATCAAGGATTATAACCTTATCTGGCAGGAACGCTCCATCATCAGCCTGGCACATATTAGCCGAAGAGATTGCACGGAATTTCTTGAAATGGCAAATGAAATCAAGCTAAAAACTGCCATTGAAGTGTTTCCATTCGAAGAGCTGCAGGAAGTATTGATCAAGGTTAAGAACGGGGGCGTAAACGGTAATGCTGTGATACAGATTTCAGAAGATGAAGCAACGCAATCCCACTGAGAATCAGAAAAAAAAGGCAGCTCTTCTGGATTTCAGCCGCCGGATCAGAGATTGTGAGAGATGCCGGCTCTCGGAAACCCGGGAAAACGTACTTGCCGGTGAAGGAGATCCGGATGCCAGGATCATGCTTGTCGCACTTTCTCCCGGAGAAAGAGAAAATGCTGAAAACAAAATGTTCATCGGTCCCTCCGGACAGATCCTCGAAAGGTTGTTCCAGGCTGTCGGGATTTCCAGGGAACAGGTCTATATGACCAACCTGGTCAAATGCATCCTGCCCAAAAACCGGAAGCCCAAAATGAATGAAATTGAATCCTGTAGCAAATTCCTGGATGAAGAAATCTCGATCATTCAACCCGAAATCATAGTGCCGCTGGGCTATTATTCAACACGAACGATCATGACAAAATACCATGCGGATCCTCCGGCAGCACGAAAGGATTTTTCAAAAGAATATGGTGAATTAATATTTTCAGATGACCAGAAAATATTGCCCCTGCCACATCCTGCAACACTTTTCTACAATCCGTCTTTTGAAGGCGAGACAACAGAGAAATACAAAAAATTGAAAATCCTGTTGCATGAATGCAAATGGTATTCGATGTGTCCCATGAAGCGGTTTTATGAGGCCGGCAGGCTTGAAAAGAAATGGATAGAGCTTTACTGCAAAGGGGATTGGGGAAATTGTGTGCGCTATAAAATGGAAGCAGAGGGCCATTACCATCCCGACTGGATGCTTCAGGACGGGAGCCTGGATCCTAATCTGAAAGAATATTAATCGGGATAAACCGTCATGAACCAAACCACCTTGGATTCACATTTTTATTATTGATGAGCACTTGTGATAATATTCAAACCAACATCAATCATGCTATTGTTTAAGTAATTTGAAAATAGCATGTTCCTTGTTGACTCCCGTTATTGTGAGCAGATACAAACCGGGCTTTAAGTCTGAAGTCTGGACTATTTGGGAACCTCTACCTTGCCGAATTACCTGACCCTGTGTGTTTCTAATAGTGAATGAATGATCCGGTGGAACAATGATTGTTAATTCGTAATCGAAGGGATTTGGATGCAAAGTTTCATTTATGAATATATTGCCCTCATCAACTCCGAAAATGCCTACTTCTGCATCTGTAAGTGTATTACCCGCACCATAAGTACTATTTGATACCAGGTCTTTCACATCACAACCTAAATCCATGGAATACGAATACGGAGGATCGAAAACATCAGAATTTGGTGCCCAGTCAGGGTAATCGGTATTGATCATGCAAAGATCCCTCCATTCAATTTTACCCTGAACGCCTGAATAGGTCCATTCCCACCATGCGATATTAATGTTATCAAAATATGAATTCTCAACCAGTATCGAACATTCAACACCAACGCCTATAGCGTAATCAGTCTCAGGGTCTGTAGGGGAAAACCCATAGAAGTTATTGTAACAATGCACCTGTCCGAAGCGCACACGAGGCATTCTCTGCTGGCAACCATCATCGTACCAGTTATGGTGCATGGTAACATGTAATTTTCCTCTGTCTTGATTTCCATTATCGTCACTGTGACCAATTAAATTGGGGAAATTGTGACCCAGTAAAGTGGGATATCGGAAACGACACCATGAAACGGTAATATCAGTCGAACCGCGTTTAATATCAAAAGAGCCATCGGCGCAATCAATGAATGTACACTTATGTACAAATATCTTTGTACATCCGCTGGTTGCTTCAATTCCATCTCCTGATCCCACACCCGACGGATTCGTTATGTTGAGGTTTTGAATAATAACATTGCTGACCCCGCTCAGGGCAAGGTTGCCTTTTAAGGTGCTCTCCGTGTTTTCACCCAGAATGGTCTTGTTAGAATTTACATTCACCGACCCGATGTCAATTGTGCCGGAAACAACAATAAATGCAGTTGAGCCGGATTCTGCAGCTGACTTGAATTCAGACCTTGAGGTAACTATAATGGGGGTGGTTGTACCTCCTCCTGTTGTACCCTCGGCATATCCATCAGCCGTAGCTACTGTAAATATTGTTTGGGCGCTGGCATGAATGGAAACATACATTAAAATGATAAGCCAGGGATAATATCTGGTAAAATGATTGGTGATGGTTGTACTGCTCATGTTCATACAATTAATACTGTGTTTATAATTATCGTAGATTTTAGTTATGCCCGTTTTGTTATTACTGCCTAATAATTTCCCATTAAATATTCTCCCCTTTTGAGTATCTTGATTGTAACGATTGTGAATATACACCTTATGTGTTTATTTTCCTGTGTTTGGTTGAAAAGATGATCCATATCCGGACTGTTCGGGAGGCCGTATCTTTTTCCAAAAGCTCTGAGAAATCATACTTATATTTACCATCAGGGGACATTCATTTGGCCATGTAGTTCTATCTGTAAAGTAATCTTGGTTAATAATTGAGAATAATTCAACTGTCAGGAGCGGGTTACCGAAAAATACGAATGAAGGGACTATTTAAGCAAGATTTATGCATGAAGATCCCGGCCGTACTGACCGGGATTGGAGGGCTCCTCAGGCTGGACTCGAACCAGCGACCCTCTGATTAACAGTCAGATGCTCTAACCAACTGAGCTACTGAGGAAGGTCTTGAATTTTGCCATGCGAAAATACTAGGTTAAAATGAATTATCCAATATATTTGTGTAAATAATTAAAGGCGAGATTTTATGAGCAAAGTAATGGGAATGGGCAATGCGCTGGTTGATGTAATGACCATTCTGAAAAGCGACCGTACACTGAAGGAATTTGCCCTTCCCAAGGGTAGCATGCAACTGGTTTCGATAGAATTTTCGAACCGCCTGCTGGCCGGCACCCTGGGCCTGCAGAAGATGCAGTCTTCCGGCGGTTCGGCGGCCAACACCATACACGGCCTGGCACACCTTGGAATCTCCACCGGCTTCGTCGGAAAGATCGGTAAGGACAACCTCGGCAGATTCTTTAAAAAAGACCTGCTCGACAACCACATCACCCCCATACTGTTTCACGGCCTGGAGGAGACCGGACGTTCGATTGCACTTATCAGCAGAGACTCTGAGCGGACCATGGCCACTTACCTGGGGGCCGCCGTTGATCTGCAAGAGGAGGACATAACCTCCGACATATTCAGCGGATACCAGTTTTTCCACATTGAAGGATACCTGGTCCAGAACCGGGAACTGATCCAGAAAGCCATACGGCTGGCGAAATCAAACGGGCTGACCGTTTCCATCGACATGGCGAGCTATAACGTAGTACGGGACCATCGTGTTCTTTTCGAGACCCTGATCCGGGAATACGTGGATATCATCCTTGCCAATGAAAGCGAATCGGAATCCTTGACCGGGGAGAAACCTGAAAAGGCCATCGGGCTGATGTCGGAGATGGCCGAGATCGCCGTGGTCAAGCTGGGACAGGAAGGATCGCTCCTCAAGAGGGGAGCGGAAGAGCACACCATCGGTATTGAAGAGGTTAAAAGCATCGATTCAACCGGGGCGGGCGACCTCTACGCAGCCGGGTTCCTTTACGGATTGTGCAAGAAGCAATCCCTCAATGTATGCGGACGGATTGGTGCCATCCTGGGAGGACACATCACGGAGGTGGTCGGCGCCAAAATGCACGCCGAATCCTGGACGACTGTAAGGGAGAAGGTAAGGGAAGTCTGCTGCAAATAACACTGCCTGCAATAACCGTTTGGGCTGACGGGAAATAAATCAGATGAATCCTGTTTTACGTTTGCACGGGTGAACGGGGTGCTTACTTGAACAATCCGTGCAGCTCGGCATTGATCTTGTCGATGACCATGCTGAGGTCATCGGTGTTGTCGGGGAAATTGTGATTGTCCGCATCAACGATCAGGAGTTTTCCCAGGTTATAGGATTCAACCCATGCTTCGTACCTTTCATTCAGGCGTTTCAGGTAATCCAGGCGTATGCTGTTCTCGTACTTTCTGCCCCGCTTCTGGATCTGGTTTACCAGGGTCGGGATGGAAGCCCTGAGATAGATCAGCAGGTCCGGTGGTTCGATCAGGGAAGAGATCAGGTTGAAGAGGGTGAAATAATTCTCGAAGTCACGGGTGGTCATCAGTCCCATGGAATGCAGGTTGGGTGCAAAGATGTATGCATCTTCATAGATCGTCCTGTCCTGGACCACATCCTTCCCGGACTTGCGTATGTCCAGGATCTGGTTGAAGCGGCTGTTCAGGAAATAGATCTGGAGGTTGAAGGACCAGCGCTGCATGTCCTGATAGAAATCATTCAGGTAGGGATTGTCGTCCACGTCCTCGTAATGAGGCTCCCACTTGAAGTGTTTGGCCAAAAGAGATGTGAGGGTGGTTTTCCCGGACCCGATGTTCCCTGCGATGGCAATGTGCATACCTGGAAAATTTTAAGTCGAGAACATCACGAATGTACGAAATAAATCTGAAGAAAAAGCAGGTATAATCCGGGGGTACGGGATCGCCGGTTCAGGGCTTTGTTTTATACACGCTGTACCCCGAAGGAGTAAAAATGAAAAGCAATCCGGGTTGCAATTCGGCCTTCAGAACCCCTTCGGGGCCAGGCGGGGTCGCGTTTGCATTTCCACCGGTTTGGTCCGGAAGGGGCAGTGAAAACATTTCCGCGGTGCGCAGATCATAACTGAAAAGCATGCCTTCCTTCATGCAATAAATCGACTGGTCGGTAACCTGGAAGGCCCCGGGGGTTTCCACGGGAAGCGTACGGGCATAATTGCCGAAGCGGTCAAAGACCAGGATGCCGGTCCCCGGCACATTCAAATACAACAACCTGCTTTTTTCAAGCATAAAGCTGGGACGGATGTCCGGTCCCGTAAGCATGTTCAGTGTGGGACTTTCATGCACCAGGCTCAGGTTTACGTCGAAATATTGCAGCTGGTTGTTCAGGCCGTTGAATACCCAGAACCCGCCCTGGTTGGAGGAGCATACCAGCTCGGCCTGATCGATGCCCAGATCGTCTAGCCAGACGGGACTCCGGATCTCGGAAAGGAAGTTATCGACCCAGACCACCTGGTTGTGGTCCTTGTAATAGATCAGTATCCTCAACGGATCGGAAACATCCACCGAATGGATGTTGCCCAGGAATGCGTTCGTATACTCGGCAGCCTGGATGTGCGATGAACTGTATTTTTTCAGGATATTGTCCTTCACCACGTAAACATTCCCGATCGGGTCCGAGAAATGCATGCTGCCGGCCACTTCCACGGATTTCACAAGCTGGTAATCGCCGGAAAGGATCACCCGTGCAATCATTGTTATGGCCAGGATCAGCTTCATTGTTTATCATTTTGGCGGCCTGTCCGGGGACTTCATACAGAAGGCCTATTTCTTCGTCACCCCCTGCATGGACAGGATCTCTTCGATGTAGTTCCGGTCGTTCGAGAGACGCGGCACCTTGTTTTGTCCCCCGAGCTTTCCCTTCAAACTCATCCACTGATAGAACGTTCCGCGGGGCAGGTTTCGTACGGTAGGCATTTCCAGTGTGATGTCTTTATACCGCTTGGCTTCGTAATCGGAATTTATGGAGCAAAGTGCATTGTCAAGCACCGACGTGAAATATTCCAGGTCTGAAGGGGCTTTTTCGAATTCGATCAGCCATTCGTGGCTTCCTTTCCGGTCATCCCCCATGTATACGGGTGCGGCCGTGTATTCGTGGATCACCGCACCGGTCTTGGAGCAGGCAATGTCCAGCGCCTTTTCCGCGTTCTCGATGATCACCTCCTCGCCGAACGCATTTATGAAGTGGCGGGTCCGCCCGGATATTTTGATCTTATGCGGGAAGGTGGATGTGAATATTACCGTATCCCCGATGATGTACCGCCACAATCCTCCGTTGGTGGAAATAACGATGGCATAGTTTACACCGGGGACGACATCGTTCAGGGTAAGGGCCCTGGCATCCGGATCGGAGACCCGGTCCGCGGGAATGAATTCAAAGAATACCCCGTAATCGAGCATTAAAAGCATGTCGTCCCTGCCCGGTTCATCCTGTATGGCGAAATGGCCTTCCGAGGCGTTGTAAACCTCCAGGTAATGCATCTGCGGAGAAGGGATCAGTTTTTGGAACTGTTCCCGGTAGGGTATGAAGCTTACTCCTCCGTGTATGAACAGTTCAAGATTAGGCCATACCTCCAGCAGGCTTTTCTTCCCCGTGAATTCCAGTATGTGCTTGATCAGCACCAGGTTCCAGGAGGGGACTCCGGCCAGGCTCGTCACGTTGTCACGGATGGTTTCGCGGGTTATGACGTCCATTTTCTCCTCCCATTCCGACATGAGGGCCACGTCCTGGCTCGGGGTCCGGATAAAATGGGCCCAGAACGGCATGTTCTCGATGAGGATGGCGGACAGGTCCCCGTAAAAAGACTGGTTCGAATAGGATGTGATCTGGTGGCTGCCCCCCAGTGTGAGTCCCTTGCCGGTCAAAAGCTTGTTCTCCGGGTAGTTCTGGTGATAAATGGCCAGCACATCCTTTCCCCCGCGGAAATGGCAATCTTCCAGAGCCTCCCAGGTGACCGGGATGAACTTGCTCTTGTCGGAAGTGGTGCCCGATGATTTTGCGAACCATTTCACCTCACTGGGCCAGAGCAGGTTCTGTTCTCCGGACATAACACGCTTGATCAGGGGCTGGAGGTCTTCGTAGGTGCATCGGGGGACCCGTTCCTGAAACTGCTCGACGCTTCTGATCTCCGGGAAACCGTATTTCTTTCCGAGCCAGGTATCCCGGGCTTCCCCAAGCAGATTCATAAGCCCTTCCCGCTGCACGTCGCAGGGATACTTCCGGAACAGGTCAATCTGATGAAGCCGCTTGGTATTCATCCAGTTGACTATGGAACTCAGTATCGGCATCCGGTGGTTTCCCTTGATTTAGCTTTTAACAATGGGGCTCATTCCTTGTTGCGGGGATCATATGATCAGCATGGCGTCTCCGTAAGTGCCGAAATGGTACTTTTCCTTGATGGCGACCTGGTAGCATTCCATCAGAAAGTCGTAGCCGGCAAAAGCAGAAACCATCATCAGAAGGGTGGAAACGGGGAGGTGGAAATTTGAGACCATCATGTCGGCGATGCTGAATTCATACGGTGGAAAGATAAATTTATTGGTCCACCCGTCGTATGGTTTGACGTACCCTTCGGTGGATACGGAACTTTCGAGGGTCCGCATGACCGTGGTTCCCACGGCGCAGATCTGGTTCTTACGATCCTTTGCGGCATTGACTACCCGGGTGGCTTCCTCGGGAATGATGATCCGCTCGGAGTCCATCTTATGCTTGGTCAGGTCCTCCACATCTACGGTCCGGAAATTTCCAAGTCCCACATGAAGCGTAATGAAAGAGAATTCACAACCCTTGATCTCCAGCCTTTTCAGCAACTGTTTGCTGAAATGCATGCCCGCGGTCGGTGCGGCCACGGCACCTTCGTGCTTAGCATAAACCGTCTGGTAACGCTCCCTGTCCTCCGGCTCAACGTTGCGCTGTATGAACTTTGGAAGCGGGGTTTCCCCGAGCTGGTAAAGGGTTTTTTTGAAGTCCTCGTAATCCCCGTCGTAAAGGAAGCGAAGGGTTCTCCCGCGGGAGGTTGTATTGTCGATAACCTCCGCGACCAGTACATCGTCCTCGCCGAAATATAGTTTATTGCCGATCCGGATCTTGCGGGCTGGATCGACCAGCACATCCCAGAGCCTCTGGTCACGGTTCAATTCTCTTAAGAGAAATACCTCGATTTCGGCACCCGTTTTCTCCTTGTTGCCGTAAAGTCGCGCCGGGAAAACCTTGGTGTTGTTGAATACCAGGACGTCCTTGTCGTTGAAATAGTCCAGTATGTCTTTGAATACCTTGTGCTCAATCTTGTGGTTCTCTCGGCTCAGGACCATCAGCCTGGATTCGTCACGGTTGCCGGACGGGTATTTTGCGATCAGATCTTCCGGGAGGTTATATTTATATTGGGATAATTTCATGGAGAAATACGATGGTTTAGGATTATTTTAACGAGTCCCCTTATACGTAAGAAAACGCGATTGGTTACATATTGTTCAGCATTTCTTCAAATTTTTTTATCGTCAGTGCATCTCTCACCGAATAACTGCCGATTGCGGTTCTCCGGAGTTCGGCAAGGTAAGCCCCGCTGCCCATTGCATAGCCGATATCGCGCGCCAGAGCCCGGATGTAGGTCCCCTTACTGCAGAGGATCTTCAGCCGAAGCTCATGGTTGTGGAAGTCCACGATCTCCATTTTATGGATGGTTATGGGCACCGGCTTCAGCTCCATGTCCTTTCCCTGGCGTGCGAATTCATATGCCCGCTTTCCGCGGAATTTTTTCGCGGAAAAAAGCGGTGGGATCTGTTCCTGATCACCCGTGAAATCCAGGACCGTCCGTTCAACCAACTCCCTGTCGATGTGTTCCGTTGGGTATTCCCGGTCAACTTCCGTTTCCAGGTCGAACGACGGGGTCGTCTGGCCAAGCCGCAGGCAGGCTTCGTATTCCTTGGGCATGCCCTGGTAGGACTCGATATCCCGGGTGGCTCTTCCCGTGCAAAGGATCATCAGCCCGGTTGCCAGGGGATCCAGGGTACCTGCGTGCCCGACCTTTATCTTCTTCAGGCCCAACCTGTGATGGAGCAGGCTGCGGATCTTCTTCACAACATCGAAAGATGACCAGTCCGCCTCCTTGTCGATGAGCAGGACGGCGCCTTTCATAAAATCAGTATCGGGTCCCGGTTTAATTGTCATATCCGCGTTTTGAGGCTTTGGGTAATGGCTTAGAGCAATCCCGCTGCAAGAGCGATCCCACCGATGATCAGGCAGTAGATCCCGAAATACAGAAGCTTGCCTCTGCGAACGATGGAAAGCATCCACCGGCAGGCTGCAAGTCCCGAAATAAAAGCGGCCAGGAACCCGACCGCGAGGGGCAACCACCCGATCGACCCGGCTCCGCCAGTGGGTTCCATATCCATCAGATCCAGCAGGTTTGCAGCGATGATCGGGAGGATCACCATCAGGAAAGAAAAGCGGGCGGCTTCATCGCGACAGTTGCCCAGGAACAGGGCAGTGCTGATGGTAGCTCCCGACCGTGAAATTCCCGGCAGGACGGCTACGGCTTGGGCAATGCCGATGAGCAAGGCGTCCAGCCAGCCAATCCTGCGTGTTCCCTCCGGCACCAGGCTGGTGGCCGAAAGAAGAACGGCGGTGATCAGGAGCATGCTTCCTACTAAGACCAGGTTGCCGGTGAACAGTGATTCCACCTGGTCTTTGAGGAAAACGCCAACAATTCCAACCGGCACCATCGACAGGATTATCTTCAGCAGGTAGGCGCTGGATTCATTGTATTCCAGACGAAAAGACCCGACCAGCAGATCGCGCAGGTCACGGTAGAACACCACCAGGATGCTCAATACGGTGGCCCCGTGCACCACAATTGAAAAGGTGAGGTTTTCTTTTGCTTCGATCTGGAGGATGGATTTCCCGATCTCCAGGTGGCCGCTGCTGCTTACCGGAAGGAATTCTGTGAGTCCCTGGACCAGGCCAAGGATCAACGCCTCAAGCCAGTCCATCTACTCGGGTTTCTCTTCTTTGGGTTTTTTCATAATCGCCCAGATCTCGAAAACGAATCCGAAAAGGACGATGATCGGGGCGAGGGTGATTCTCCTGAAGTTGAATATATCCGGATTGAACACGTTGGGGTCGTCGGATTTGCCTCCCATCATCAGGAGGAAGCCGATTATGATAATGGCAAAACCTATGATCAGTAAAATGTAATTTTCTTTCTGCAGTGGAAAGTCAGGGCTTTCCGAATCGGTCTTCTTTTTTGCCATGGTTTAAAGATATTAATAATACAGATCATCGGATTTCATCCGAAGATACTTATTAATTGCAAAATACGTGGATATCCAGTTTAAGAGAATCCCGAGCACGATCACCATCAGGAACAGAATGCCCAGGATGTCATAATCCTCGAAGCTGATTACCTCCATGAATTCCTGCTGGATCAGATAGATCACACCGGTCAGTAGCAGAATGGCAAGAAGGGCTGCATAAACACCGTGCCCGGCGCTTCTCAGCAGGAAAGGTTTCCGGATGAAAGAGCGGGTGGCGCCCACCAGCTGCATGGTATTGATCAGGAAGCGGCGTGCGTAAACGCTCAGGCGGATGGTGTTGTTAACCAGGGCGATGGCTATGAAAAACATCAGCACGCTGAAGGCAAGAATGATCAGGCTGATCTTCCGTACGTTCTCGTTCACCAAGTGGATCAGGGATTCCTGGTACATCACTTCCTCCACCTCTTCGAAACGCGACAATTCCTGTTCAATGGCGGCAATGCTGTCCGGGTTGGCATAATCGGCATAGAATTTTACGTCGATCGAAGCCGGTAGCGGATTGTATCCCAGGAACTCGATGAAATTCTCTCCCAGCGCCTCGGAGGTTTCCCGGGCGGCTTCCTCCTTGGTAATGTAGTCTGTGGACTTCACATAGGCCTTGGCATCCAGGTTTTTCTGCAGGCGCATGATGTCGACCTCCTTGGCATCTTCCTTGAGAATGATCGAAAATCCAAGGTTCTCAAGCACATGGGTACTCAGGCGCTGGGCATTGAGAAGGAGAAGTCCCACAAGTCCCAGCAAAAAAAGCACCAGCGAGATGCTTATAATGGAGGTGATATAGGAGCTCCTGAGTTTCCTCCTGGTTATGCCCGTTTCTCTTTTCTTCATACAATCCCGGGTATCAGTCAATGATTTCGATCCAGCCGAAGGGATCGGGTTCATCGCCGTACTGGATGGCCGTCAGCTTATTGTAGAGTATAACGGAGACGGGTCCGGGCTTGCCGTCCGGGCAATATTCATAGCTTTGCCCTGTGTCCGGATCGTCTATCCGTTTGATGGAGGTTATCACGGCAGCCGTGCCGCAGGCCCCTACTTCGTCAAATTCGCCGATCTCCTCCAGGGGAATGGGCCGTTTTTCAACCTTCATGCCGAGATTCAGGGCCAGTTCCTGCAGGCTCATGTTGGTTATGGACGGCAGTATGGTATGGGAGTCCGGGGTCACGTAGGTATTGTCCTTGATCCCGAAGAAGTTTGCGGGACCGCATTCGTCGATGTATTTTTTATCCTTGGCATCCAGGTAGATTACCGATGCATACCCTTTTTCATGGCCCTTTTCAAGGGAAAGCAGGCTGGCCGCGTAATTGCCGCCGACTTTAATGTGACCGGTACCAAGCGGGGCGGCCCGATCAAAGTCCCTGCAGATCATCATATTAACGGGCCTGAAGCCTTCCTTGAAATAGGGGCCTACGGGCGAGACAAAGACCAGGAAAAGGTATTCCTTTGCGGGTTTTACCCCGACTTCTGCGCCCATACCAACCAGCAGTGGACGGATGTAAAGTGCCGCTCCCGTACCGTGGGGCGGAATGAAACGCTTGTTCAACTGGACGGCCTTTACGATGGCGGTGTGAAAGAGTTCTTCCGGCACCACGGCCAATTTTATTCCCTCGGCACTGCGCTGCATTCGCCGGGCGTTTTCCTGCCAGCGGAAGATCCGGATTTTCCCATCCTTTCCCATGTATGCCTTCATTCCCTCGAAGGACTCCTGTCCGTAGTGAAGGCCGGTCGCCGCCATGTGCATGGGGATGTACTCGTCCGCAGTAATCTCCAGTTCACCCCACTTACCGTTTCGGTAGTAACAGCGCACGTTGAAATCGGTTTTCATATAACCGAACGGAAGGTTCTTCCAATCGATGTTCATGATATGATAACTTTATTTCAGAACGGAGATAAAATTAGCTATTATGCAAGAGATAGCCAACAGGGTCAGACGTGAATTCCAGTAAAAAATACAGGTCAGGAAAATTGCAGGATGTTTTCGATCTGCTGCTTACGCGTTACCTCGCGCATTTTTTTAGCAATGTCGGTGTAGAAATCGTGGCTTTCAAGGAATCGGATCTGAAACTGGTTCCACTCTTTTTTGGATTTGATCTTATGCCTCATCCGGTATTCCTGGAACAGCTTGTCCGACTGCATCAGGAAATCCACCCTGCCTATGTGGTCGAGATTCGCATCGCAGATGATCTGCTCGAGGAGGTCTCCGGGGTTTGCGGGAATTACCGTTGCCATAATGAGTTTGCAGACCCGTTCGATTTGCTTTTCGCTGTATCGGTATTTTGGGAGGATTTCGCGGGCGTATTCAACGGATCGGGTCTCATGGTCATCCATCCGGTCGATGTAACCCATGTCGTGCAGGAGGGCTGCCGTCCGCAACATGAGCAGATCTTCGTCGCTTACTTTTTCCCCGCGCCCGAGCAGCTCCACCTGCGCATATACATGGCTGGTATGCTCCACATTATGGAAGAAAAGATCCTCCGGAAGTTCCTTTTCCAGCTTTTCGAGGACGAATTCTTCAAGGTCGAGAAGGCGGAGAAGCTGCAGCTGGATGAAAAACCTGGCATTGGGAGTGACCCGGTCGGCTTCGGTGAACGTTGGGTTCAATCCATTCACGAAGAACATGGCAATATCTCCCTTGTATTTGACGGGCATTTTGCCGCGGAACTCGCACTGGAAAAAATCCTTGATGAGTTTGTAGGTTGTGGCGGATATGTTCACCCGTCCCACTTCGCCGGAAGATTCCATACGGCTGGCCGTGTTGACCGTATCTCCCCAGATGTCGTAGGAATATTTTTTCTGACCCACCACGCCGGCGATCACCGATCCCGTATGGATGCCTATGCGCAGGTCCCAGATGTTGGTTTTCTGTTTTTTCAGTTCCTTCATATGCTGCTGCATTTCCAGGGCGGCAAGCACCACCTCCACCGGGTTCGTCCTGTTCTTTATGGGTATACCGCCGGCCGCCATATAGGCATCCCCGATGGTTTTGATCTTTTCAATGTTGTATTTTTCCACCACCGAATCGAAGTGGAAATAGAACTTATCGAGTTGATCGATCAGAACGTCGGGATTCATCTCTTCGGCAATCTTGGTAAATCCCTGGATATCCGAAAACAGCACGGTGACCATTTTGAACTTGCTCGATTTGGCCTTTCCCGTGTCTTTAAGTTCTTCGGCCGTGGTCTTAGGAAGGATGTTCGCAAGTAGGTCTTCCGCTTTTTCCTTTTCCTTGATCAGGGACTCGGTCCTTTCTTTTACGACCTCTTCCAGGTGATACTGTTCCCTGATCCGTTTCAGGTTCGACCATTTCTGTAAAAAATAAAGAGATATCAGGATCAGGATGGCGTATAGCAGGAATGCATACCAGGACGCGTATATTGGGGGCTGGATACGGAAAGGGAATGCTGCCGGCTCCGAGACCCCGCCGAAAATATCCTGGTTACGTACCTGGAATTCATACTTCCCCCCCGGGAGTCCCCGGTATTCTACCACCGGATTTGATGTCCAGTCGGACCAGCCCTCATCCAGTCCCATAAGCCTGTACTGAAAGAGGGGCATGGATTCGCAATTGTAATATGTTGAGAGGAATTCAAAGCGAAGGTCGTTTTTTGAGTTCCGGATGCTATACAGTCCTTTTTTCAGCGATTCATGGAATGCAGCGGAAGCAAGCACATCGTAATTCAATAGCGGACCATCCCCGGAACTTATTGCCGAGATCATCACATGCGATTCCTGGCTATCCGGCAGATCGGGCATTGCCCCGGTCCGGACGATGCCCCGGTCCGAACCGATCCAAAGGATCCCATCCGGTTCCGCATAAAGACAGTTGATGATCGCTGCATTGACCCGGCGGAAGGTCAGGGGCCTTAATTCGAAGTTCCCGTTGTCGGAAGGCCGGGCATACCAGATCTTATCCACGTTCTTGTCGGGATGGTCCAGGCCGATCCACAGGTGATTCTGGTAATCCGGTTCCATCTGCCCGACCCGGAAAGACCCCCGGGGGAATGGGAACAGAAAAGAGCTGTCGGGTTGGAATTTCCCTGAGGCCGGATCGAAGATAAAGAGTCCCTTGAAGCTTGAAAATAACAATTTTTCCGGGGTGCGGACCATTTCGATATAGGAACCCTCGACGGGTTGCAGATCCTCCGAGGCATAGCTTGTATAACTCAGGTTCCGGGCGTTGGTGAATGGTTTGGTAGATCGGTAGAATACACCCGATCTGGAAGACAGCCAGAGATAACCCGCCGGTGATACGGCAATGTTATCGATGCTGATATCGGGAATGGAGTAGTTTTGGATTTCAGACCAGTCATCCGTTTGATAAATCCGGATTCCCATTTCGGTTCCTGCGATCAGGATGTTTCTGGTTTGGTCGCAGTGCAGAACGTTAACGGGTATATCCAGGATGCGGCGGTTTTTTCCCGGACTCAGCTCGTACAGCCCATCGCCACCCCCGACGAACAGCTTGCCCGGCATGCTTTTGATGCAGTTGCAGTCATCCCCGACACCGGGCAATTTTACGAAATATGCATTTGGCGATGACGGCGCCAGCGGTTCATCCTGGACCTGCAGGCAGAAGAGTCCCATGCTTGTTGCTGCGTATATGGAGCCCTCGTGCCGGAGAATGTTTTTTACATTTCCGTACAGGCCATTTTCTGTGTCATAGTAACTGAATGCCGACGGAATTTCAACGCGGCTGACCGCATGTTCATGAAGGGCCCAGAGGTTGCCTGTCCCGTCCGCCATAAGCTGCCGGATTTCAGGGCTGTACAAACCGGAGGAAGTGGTGATCCGGTTCAGTACCCTTCCGTCGGTGGAACCCAGGACTATTCCTCCTTTACGTGTTCCCATGGCGATCCATTCATGGGGGAGCAGGACTGAGCAGTTGAAACCGTATTGGTCCAGGAATTGTCCGGCTTGCCGGTGTTCCCGGAGGCTGTCTCCGGGACCGGCTTCAATAAGCCGGTTGTCTGCGGCATCGATATAAAAGGATTTATCCCCGGCATAAAGGACCTGAGATAATTGAGCCATTCCGCCGGGCATACTCATCTTCGTTAGCTGATCCTCCCGGTAGCGGTAAAGGATTTCTTCCCCGGAGAGAATGAGTATTCCCTCCGGAGCAGGAAATAGGCGAACGGGAACAATGCCGTGTTCAAGTTTATGCAGTCTGTTATTATACAGCGTATAAAGCCCGTCCGATGTGAGGATGTACAGTTGTTCCTGATGCGCCAGGACCTGAAGAAAGCTTCCGGTCACCGTTCCGCCCGGCCCTTCAAGGTTTTCAGATGGTATGAAGGGATCTCCAAGAAGAGCAGATATCCCGTCGATCAACTCGGGTTCGCCGGTGTAAGACCTGCTCAGCACATACAGCCTGTTCCTGGAGTAAGCGAAGATCCGTCCCTGGTGTTTTACCAGCCTAAGATCCCCCTTTCCTTGAATGAGTTTCCAATCCCTCCCGTCGTATCGCAGAATCCCGTTCCGCGCTCCGATGTAAATGAATCCATCTTTTCCCTGAACAATAGAATTGAAATGATTTACGTATTTATAGGGCCCGGGCAGGTAGGTTTGAATCCATGGATGGCCAAGGTCTTGATAATGAGAAGCCGCTAACTCAATACCCCAAAAAGTCCAGCATGGGATAGCTAAAAAAATGAAAACAAATCTTCTCAGAATGTGAAGAAAATTCATAACTTGTCAATGTGAAATTTCGGGCAATTAGCTCAAAATAAACAAATTTATGAATTAAAATTCTTAATTAAGAATATATCATAGTTATGGAAACGAAAGCTAAAAGACCAATCCTGGTAACATGGGATTTTACGGAAAAATCCGGATTTGCACTGGAGCATGGTGTTAATCTGGCCCAGCATCTAAATACGGAACTAACTCTGATCCATATCGTAAAAAAGGACAAGGAAGTTGATGCGGCCCAGGTCAAGATGGATGCTCTCGCTGAAGAGACCACCAAGAAATACAATGTTAAAACCAACACGGTAGTTCCGGTCGGCAACATCTTTACGACCATCTCAGAAGTGGCCACGGATACACACGCCGAAATGGTGATCATGGGAACCCATGGAATGAAGGGCATGCAGAAACTGGTTGGAAGCTGGGCTTTGAAGGTAATCGCCGGGTCCAAGGTGCCCTTCATAGTGGTACAGGGACCGCCGACCTCGCATGGATTTGAGAAGATCGTTTTTCCGCTGGATTTCAGGAAAGAAAACAAGGAAAAAATCAACTGGATCTTTTACATCGCCAGGTTGTATCATTCAACTTTCTTCATCATCAAGGACAAGGTGACGGACAAAAAGTTCAGGAAGGGAGTGCAGTCCAACCTGATGTTTACCGAAAAGTTTCTCAGAAGCAATGACATTCCATACGAGATCCATACCTCACCCGGGAAAAAGGATTTCACCCATGAGACGATCGACTTTGCCCATGAGGTAAACGCCGACCTGCTGCTCATCATGACGACCAAGGATATTACCGTTGCGGATTACGTCCTGGGCGCCTACGAACAGCAGATCATCTCGAACAAATACCAGATCCCCGTAATGTGCATCAATCCGCGTCCGGGCAAGATCGCCAGCGGATTCAGTGCAACGGGGGGCTGATCCTTTTAAGGCTTTGAACGGGCCGCAAAGACCATCCGGTTGCTTTGCGGCTTTTTTTTTA
>CAZNQG010000065.1:0-19356 GCA_964575235.1 uncultured Bacteroides sp. | reverse complement strand
GTTCATACGGGAGAACCCGGACGGGACCATAACGATCACCCGGGTATGCCCGGGTCAATCCCCCGGCATCGATTATTCAAGGTATGTACGACCCCAGAATGAGAACCAGCATTCACTGGGTCCCTTTATACTGGCAAGCGTGGAGATCGAGCTCAGGGGAATGCCGCCCTCGGGACTCTGCGCGGTGGCTGTATCGGGTAATGCAATCGATCTGAGCTGGAAGGACAATTCCGACGACGAAGAAGGGTTCCTGATCGAACGTGCCTCCGAAGGGGAGTTCAGCGAAATCGGCACGGTTGGAGCCAACGTGGAAAGTTACCGGGATACGTTGCTGTCCCCATTAACCCCTTACACATACCGGATACGATCCTACAGGGGGGATACGGTCTCGGTCTATTCCACCTGTGCCGGGACCATCACCATGGCCGCGAACGGGGCCCCGGCCTATGCCTCCGAACCCGTTCCCATGGACGGGGCTCGCTCCGTTCCCATCGCCCCGGAACTGACCTGGCTGTCGGGAGACGGTGCAAGCTCCCACGATATCCACCTGGGTACAACGGATCCGCCGCCCTTTGTGACGAACCTGGATACCAGTCGCTTCATCCCGGATACGCTGGAGCATAATACCACCTATTACTGGAGGGTCAACGAGGTGAACGATTCCGGCGCGACGCAAGGCGGGACCTGGATCTTTACCACCAAAACGGCTTCCGGCCTGGTTGCCCACTGGAAAATGGACGAGAATGCCGGAACCATCCTGTTCGACAGTTCGGGCAACGGGAATGACGGAACGCTGTTTCATATGGGTGAGGATGCCTGGATTCCCGGGATCAGCGGAACAGCACTACGGTTCGACGGCAGGGACGATTATGTCCGGGTACCCCACGATCCGTCCATTGATTTCACGGACCAGGATTTTACCATCTCCTTCTGGATGAAGCAATCCGCAACAGACAGGCCGATGACCTATCTCATCAAGGGGACCCACGAAAGCCCCGGGACGGGCAGGCGGTACGAGATCGTTTCTGTGGCGGAAGAGGGTCTCTGGGGGCCCCTGCCCGTTGAATACGAGATTCATTTCATCATCGACGATAACCTGTCCGAACCCTGGGAAACAACCGGATTCACGGGAAACACCATCGATACATCCCGCTGGATGCATATCGTGGCACAGAGGACCACGGAATTTAATGTGCTCATAGTTTACGCAGATACAAGGACCATCGGGGTGTCGTACGATAACATGGGGGACATTTCGCAGGCGGAGGATCTTTACATCGGTGTATCGCCGGATGTGGACAGTTCGAATTTCGAGGGGGCCCTGGATGATATCCGTATTTACAATTATGCGTTGAGCGATGAAGAGATCCTGGCCCTGTACCAGGAAATGGTCCCGGCTGGGGGAACTCCTGAGATCCGTATTGCCGGGCCAACCTTGCGGAACCATCCCAATCCTTTCAGCATGAAGACCGTGATCACCTTTTCCCTTGAGCGGAGGGAAAAGGTCAGGCTTTGTGTTTATGACCTGATGGGACGGGAAGTCCGGATGCTTGAAAACCGTATGCTGCCCGTGGGAATGCACGAGATACAATTTGACGCCTCGGGCCTGGGGGGCGGCACCTACATTTGCAGGCTTCAGGCGGGTTCCCGGGTTTCAACGGCCCGGATGCTGCTGATCCGGTAATCAGAAAATATAGGAAAGCCCGAATGCATAGGTCGGATCCGCCGCCTGGTAATTACCGAACATGGGAACGAGGATCCCCTGCTTGAAACGGAACCTCCTTACCTGGAAAAAGAGGGAAGGGATGTACTCCAGGTCCCATCCCCCGGGAGATGTTTCAACCGGGTCGTAACGATAGGTGTATTCCCCGAAGGTTGTGAAACTCAATTCATTGGCCAGTACGATCCAGTCGTTCAGGTGGAGATTGAAGGCAGCCGCAAGGATGAACATGTCCCCTTCCCTGAATTCGGTCTCCGGTTCGCCCGGGGAGAAGACCTTGGTGCCGGGGAAATAATGCTCGTAATGGACCCTGGCCTGTGCGCTGAAAGGATAGAAGATCTTCCGGACCTGCAGGAATGCCTCCAGCTGGAAAAACCCTCCCCCGGTCGGGTGGTCGTATTGAAGGTCATTGACGATGTTCCTGGGATTCTTCCGCCCGGAGGGAAAAGTTACCACGCTTCCAAGGGTGATGCTGGGCATACGATCCGTTTCCCTTAAAAGCTGGTATTTTACTCCCGCCTCGATATCTCCCAGTCCCCTTCCGCGGGATCGAAACGATATCAGGGTGTCGCTGCGGTCAAAGACGCTTGTAATGAGCGTGGATATAAAATATTGCTGGTTCACGTAGGGTATTGCGCAGCGGACCTCCAGCCGGTCCGTGATGCCGTAATGAAGGGCCAGCTGGAAACCGCTGAACTTCCCCCACGCGTTGGTCCCCAGTATGTAATCCCGCTTTCCATCTTCGTCAAAGACCTTGTCCACGATGATGAATGCCCCTTCCGCACCGGCCCTCAGGTAGCCCTTTCGCAGGGTGACCGGTTCGGTAACGACGGTCTGTTGCTTCAGGTCCGAGGGAAGGATCATCTGCTCGGTCTGGCCTGAAGCCAGGCCGAATGCCAGAAGAAATATGGCCGTATGCAGGATGCGGTTCATCGTCGCCCTCCCGTCATGAAATTCAAACTGATCCCGGTCTGAAAGACCCTGGAAGCCAGGATGTTCTGACCGGTGTATGGCAGGAGCAAACGTTGGCTGAGCCGCAGGGAAGGTGCCACCTGGATGTCGTACCCGATGCCGGCGGAATGAATGGCTTTCGTTCCGTCCAGGACCTTCAGACCGGTTTCGGTTGACCATGCCCCGGTGTTCCGGGAGCCTTCGAAGGAAAGCAGCACGGCGAACCAGTCGATGGCCTGCCAGGCCAGTATGCCACCGTAGTCCAATGTATTGCCCACACTGTATTCATAGGGTGCCTGCCGGTAGCTGATCTCTCCTTCCGAGAGCCTGCTTTCCCAGGAGATGCTCTCCCCGGTTTTGGTTCCCGAGGAATACCCGAGCCTGGCGCTCAGGGAGAACCTGGAGCTGCGGATCTTCAGCGTTCCGCCGAATGATACGACGGGCACGCCCAGGCCCGTTTTGTTGTTGTAACGGTATTCGATTTCCATGGCATCCGGGTAGGGCTCGGTTATTTCCACCCGGTGGGAAGGCTGGTCGGGATTGTGATCGAAAAGGGGCAGGAATATCCCGGCCCTCAGCGCGATATCCAGGAAATCCATCCGGAGGGGATTGCTCAGGTCCAGTCCCAGGTAAAGGTCATCCATCCCCCTGTAGACCTGAAGTTCCTTAATTGAAATGTTCCCGACCCCGGTCACGGTTACCCGGTTCTGTGAACGGATCCCCATGCTTGCATAGTTGGTGGAAGCGGAAACCTGAAGGAATTCCAGAATGCCGTAACGGATGTCAAAGGGGAACCGGTGCCTGCTGGAGGCGGAGCCGTCCGTGGTGAGGTCGATGCTTTCGCCTTCGGGGTCGTATTTGCGGTTGATGACGCTGAAATCATAACCGCTGTTGAACTGAAGCTGTCCCCTGTGCATGGCAACGGGGCGGTCCACGTACCGTTCCGTCAGGACCTCGAAGGCCGATGGGACCTGCCCGGAGACCGTCCAGGGCAGAAGGGCGAGTGATATGGCGGCCATACACCTTGTCATCATGGGTTCAGGCATACCAGGATCCCGCGTTTCATTCCCCCGAGCCACAGGTTCCCCCGGCTGTCCGCCATTCCGCAGGAAAAGGATTCGTCCGCGTGGCTTTCGGGGACTTTAACGGGGATCATTTCGATCCCGTTATACTTTACGATCCCCCCGGCCGCGTTCATGAACCAGAGGTTATGGTCCAGGTCCTCCGCCATGGCGAAGGTGCCCGAAATGTTGTACCCGTGGTAGAGGTATATCTTTTCAAAATCAAGGCCGTCGTAACGGGTAAGGAACCGGCCATAAAAACCGCAGAACCATATATCCCCCCAGCTGTCTTCCATGATGAAGGTGATATCGTTGCTGTAAAGGCCGGCGGTGGTATCAACGATGTAGAAATCCTGCCCGTCGAAGTAGATCGCAGCCGCCTCGGTGGCGAACCAGATCCGTCCCCCTGTGTCCTCGGTTATGGAATTGATGTAATTGTATCCTTCATTTTCTGTAAAATAGGCCGGGTGGTAGTAGGAGCAGTCCAGATAAACGTAAATGCCGTCTCCGTACGTCCCCATCCACATCCGGTCCCGGCTGTCCATGAAAAGCGCCGTAATGGGAATATCCAGGAAATACTCGTGGTAATATACCTGTCCCCCGATCAGGAAATTCAATCCCCCTCCCGTTCCGAACCACATATCCCCGTCGGCGTCCTGGCAGACTGAGTAAACGCTGTTCGAAAGCATTCCCTGGCTGGTGGTATAGGCCGTCCACCGGGACCCGTCAAACCTGCGTGCTCCGGCGTCCCCGGTACCGGCCCAGATGTTTCCCTGCCCGTCCTCGTAAATATTCCAGACAAAATCGTCCCCGAGCCCGCTCCCCGGTCCATAGGCGATCCACTGTCCGATTTCCCCGGGGTCCAGGGCATCGCCGGCACCATCGTTTTCACAGCCAGAAAACAGGCACAGGGCCAGGACGGGGAAGATGGCAAGGCGGATGCAGGCCTTCGGTAACATGTGAAATGGTTTTGATCCGGTTGCTCAGCTAAATGTAAGTAAATAATGGCATATGGGTCAAGTAAAAATCCCCGTCCCGGGGGACCGGGACAGGGATAATTAAAAGAGCGGTAGAATGAGAATATCTGGATCCGGACCGTCTGCGAATCAGGCAAGTTTCCTTCGGTCCGGCCTTTGCGAGCTAAAAGTAGAACAGGAGCTGGAGGCTCCCGCTTGCTGTGGGGTCCAGTTCAATACCGCTTCCACCGTAATCCGTTGTGGTTTCCGTACCGGATTCGGGTACGAACTTCCGGTTCCCCTGGGTGTAGAAGGACACGTTGTACCCGAATTCCCCTGCCAGGGCCATGTTGGGGGCGAAGAAAAACTCAACGCCGACAAATCCCCCGGCCATAATGGATAAGGTGCTTCCGCCGACGTTCTTGTAATTGTTGTTGCTGTCGTCGGCATCCTTGAAACGCAGTTTCCCCATGTAGGTGCCCGCATTGTAAGGATCCATCATGATCCCGGCCTGCACCCCGTAGAGGCCGACCAGGCGGCCGAATACCTGCCGGTTTTTCTCGATCCCCCCCAGGATACCGATGGTCAGGGCAGAGGTGGTTGTTTTATCCACCAGGTCGGGATCCGTCAGGTTCTGCGACTTGCTTGTCTCGTTTGTAACCCCGATTAAAAGGGAACCCCGGTAAGTTGTTTTTTCGGAGACCTTGTATTTTGCGAAGACCGTTCCCGGAACCTGGGCTGTGAAACCGAAGGCCGGGTAGTAGGGATTGTTGTTCGTTGTAAACATGTTCCCTATGTAACGGAAAAAGGGCGTAGCGTCAATTCCGATGGCCCAGTCCCCGGTCTGCGGCAGCACGGGAGCGCCTTTCTTGGTCCTCAGGACATCATCCCCCCCCTCCCCGGCCTGGGCATAGAGGAGGGTTGTGCACATGAGAGCAACCGAAATCAAAATCAGTATTTTTTTCATGGCAAACAGGTTTAAATTAGATAATTGCATCCTAAAATGGTAATTTAAGACATAAAGGTATCGAATTCAGGAACTGCATTCCAGAGAAGTTTTTAACAGCCAGCACGGTACCGAGATTCGCTTTCCGGGTTTTCTCCGTTAATTTTAATTAACTTGGGATTTCATAGGTTTTATCGGTATGAAAAAACAGGGGCTCCGGATTTTATATGTTTTGATGGGATGGCTTTTCCTTATGCAGGCCGGATGCAGGCTGGTGCCGGACAGGCAGGTGGTTTTGTTTGAGGATGACTTCAGTTCCGTGCCACGGGGGCCACTCGGATCCGAGCTCGGGGCGGAAACTGAATACCACTACCTTTACCAGGCCAGGCCTTTTGGGAGCTGGGCTGTCTCGACCTTCCGCTACAACCTTCCGCCCTCCTGGCAGGTCCGGGAACAAGGGGGAAATAAATACCTTTTCCAGCATGCCGTCAACCCTGACAGGCACTGGCATCCCATGGTTGCGGCGGGATCCCCTCTCTGGAAGGACTACACGGTGGAACTGGCATTCGTACCCGATTCCACTGGGAGACGGACCGGCCTGGCCTTCCGCTGCAGGCACGACCGGGCTTATTATTTCGTGGGACTGGAAAACGATTCGGTTAAACTGATACTGGTAAACCACGGAATAGCCTTCCGGCAGCCGTATGAGAAGCTCCTCGCCGGCCGGCCGTTCAGTCCCCCTCCTCACAAGGCGGTAGAGCTCAGGGTCGCCGGGAAGGGTCCCTCCATGAAGTGCTCCCTGGCTTCAGGGAAACGGTCGGCCGAACTGGCCGCGGTGGACAGTACGTTCAGCTCCGGCAGGCTGGCCCTGCTGGCAGACGGGCCGGCTTCCTTTTATTCCGTCAGGGTAAGTACCGGTTACCGGTCGTACAAAACCTTTCAGGCCGATGCGAAACGCCTCGCGGAAACGGAAGATTCCCTTACTGCAGCCAATCCAAAGCCCGTCCTGTACAAAAAGATCGGCACCGAAGGTTTTGGAACGGGAAGGAACCTGAGGTTCGGGGATCTGAACGGGGACGGGCAGATCGATGTTCTGATCGGCCAGATGGTGCATCACGGACCGAAGGACCGGAACTCGGAGCTGAGCTGCCTGACGGCAATGACCCTTGAAGGGGAGATCCTCTGGCAGACCGGCCGTCCCGATCCATGGAAGACAAGACTTACGAACGATGTGGCCTTCCAGATCCACGACCTTGACCGGGACGGCAGTCAGGAGGTCGTATACTGCATGAACCGGGAACTGGTCGTTGCGGAGGGCAGGACCGGCAAGATCCTCAAAAAGATACCCACGCCCCTGTCGCCGGGAGGGGGTCCCCTGCCGTCGGGTCATAATATTTTTCCGAGGATATTGGGGGACTGCCTCTACTTTGCCGACCTGAGGGGCAGGGGGTGCGACGGGGACATTATAATGAAGGACCGCTACAACTTCCTGTGGGCTTTCGACCGGGATCTGAACCCGCTTTGGGAGGGCGCATGCCGGACCGGCCATTATCCCTATGCATACGATGTCGACGATGACGGCAGGGAGGAAATCCTGGCAGGCTACACCCTTTTCGATGATGACGGTAAGATCCTCTGGAGCCTGGACGAAACCCTGGAAGACCATGCCGACGGGGTCGGCATCCTGTCCCTGCGGCAGGGAGACCCGCCGGTATATATCTGTGCGGCCAGCGACGAGGGGATG
Source organism: uncultured Bacteroides sp. (assembly GCA_964575235.1). Classification (GTDB taxonomy): domain Bacteria; phylum Bacteroidota; class Bacteroidia; order Bacteroidales; family SM23-62; genus SM23-62. The sequence continues at coordinate 11,978 of CAZNQG010000065.1, read as the reverse complement.
TTCTTTGCCGACCTGCAGGGGAACATACTGAAACACCATTACATCGGGCATGTGCAGAATCCCGCCGTGGCTAATTTCAGGGATGATCTTGAGGGACTCGAAACGGTCAGCGTAAACTTCTGGGGGAACCAGGGGATCATTCACCTGTACAATGCGGATGGGGATATCTATCACAGTTTTGAGCCCAACCAGTACGGCAGCATGTGCCTTCCCCTGAACTGGACGGGCCGTTCGGAAGAATATTTCATCCTGAATGCCAACGTGGAGGAGGGGGGTGCCTGGGATGGTTACGGCCGCAGGGCCCTGCGCTTCCCCGATGACGGCCATCCCGATATGTGCTACGCAGTGCTGGATATTACCGGTGATTGCAGGGACGAGATCGTGGTCTGGAATCCCCACGAGCTCTGGGTCTACACCCAGGACGACAATCCCCTGCCCGGAAGGCTCTACCGGCCGGTACGCAACCCTCTTTACAATTATTCGAACTACCAGGCCACCCTGTCCCTGCCGGGGCAAGAGTAAAAAAAGGTCAGTTTGCCGGGATCCGAATAATAACGGAACAGGCGGCCTGAACAAAAACAGGTCATCTGAAAAGGCCATAAGTTACAGGACAGTATACTGGAAATTTGCGTAAATTTGATATATGAGTCGGATTCCCGGGCCGGTCTGCTTGTGCCTGGCCGTTTTGGTCGTCCTGCTGGCCTCCTGTGAGAAGGATTCTCCCATGACCGGGCATAAACACGTTTTACCCGTGGTGGAGATCGAAATGGACGAACAATACCTCTGGTCCCCCGACTCGGGATTGTACATCATAGGCTGCAACGGGGTACCCGACGGCTGCGATCCCTGCGTAACGGCCAACTATTGTCAATGCTGGGAATATCCCGCACGGGTCCGGTTTATCCCTGAAGGTGAAGATGCCCCGGCCTTCGAGGACAGGGTGGGATTCCGGATCAAGGGGAACTGCAGCCGCGGGAAAGCCATGAAATCCATCGGATTGTACTGGAGGAATGAATACGGCACTAGCTGCCTTGAATACCCGCTATTTCCCGGGTCGGGAACCGAACGTTACAAAAGGGTCCTGCTGAGGAATTCGGGCAATGATTTCGGGCTGACCCATATGAAGGATGCGGCCGTGATACGGATCATACAGGATCATGCCAGGGTAGATTTCCAGGCCTACCGTCCCGTGATCCTCTATCTGAACGGCGAATACTGGGGCATCCACAACCTGCGGGAGATGATCACACCGGATCACTTCAGGTATCACTATGACGTGGACGATGACCTGGTTGACCTGCTGGAAGGATCACCCTTGTCACCCGTTGCCGACGACGGATCCACCGAGGCCTTTACCAGGGAGGTCATCGATTTCATTGGGAGCCACGACCTTTCCCTGCCGGAGAACTACCAAATCATCACGGAACGGATCGATATCGGGAATTTCATTGATTACATGATCGTTGAAACCTATGTGGGGAACCGGGACTGGCCCGTAACCAACTGCCGCTGGTGGAGGGAAAACCTCGCGGGATCCCCGTATGCCCGGTGGAGATGGGTTGCCTTCGATCACGATGTTGCCTTCTGCCCGAAACACGTGAACGAGATCTGGATGGGCGATTTGTACGGCGAGCCCCAGGATCCGTCCAAGAACCCCGGTTTTTATATCTTCAACCACCTGATAAAGAACGAAGCTTTCAGGCAGGAGTTCCTTGAAAGGTATATGTATTTCATCGAACATGTATTCAGCCCGGACCGGGTGGAGGCCATCGTTATGGAAATGAAAGGGGATATCCGGGAAGAATACCCGCGGCACCAGGCAAAATGGCATACATTGCCCCCCAGGCAGTGGGGAACTGCGGTGGATAAAATCGCCAGGGTGAACCGGGAAAGAAACGAGATCATGCGTTCCATCGTTTACGGCCTGTATGAGGAGCCATAGACTAGTTTGGCTTTTGCTCTCCATCCTTTTTGCAGTCCCCGCATCAGCGGGGGAAACGATCGGATGGGCGAGTTACGGGCATTCGAAATACGTCAGCAGTCCAGGCCTGGAAGCCTGCTACCTTTTCCATCCGCGCATTGGACTGAACGCCGGACTGGCAGTGTATCTGCAGTATCCGGACCGGAGCAGGCTTACCAGCATGACCTTTACAACGGATTTCGGATTCTACAATGCAAACCTGGGAGTAGCCGGGTACCTTTTCCGGTACGGGGAACACGGCCTGGGACTCACAGCCGGCCTCAAGCTGTGGTACGGTCCCGATTACCGGAAACTCAGATACTACGAACAAGGCGGCTATTATATCTATTTCGACGCTTCATCCCTGCAGGCCGAATACGGCCCGGATATCGGGATATTTTACACATGGGGCAGGTTTGCCTTCCTGGGAAAATTCGATTTTGCCAGGAACCGTTTCAGGCTCGGGATCGGATACCGGTTCAACCCGGGTTCACAGGGACGAGACAGTTTTTTTTATTTTTAAACCGGAGGACCGGAGTCTTCCTGTCAAATGGAGGGCCGACGGTGATAATAAAATCCGGTTTTTCAAGTTAAGGAAATATTAACGGAGTGTGTATTTTATGTTAATTTAGAATAAATCCATCGTTGTTTTTGGATATCTTTAGCGGTTCAAATTGCCTTATGTGTATTGTATCCATGGTGATTTCTTTATTAAGAAGATGCGTGGCTCCGGTGTTGGGATCCGCTCTGTTCCTTTTTCTTTTCAACTCGTGTGAAAAGCCCGAGGGTCCGGGAGGCAAGGGAACCATAAAGGGACAGGTCATGATGAGAGCCTACGACCGGCAGTTCAGGGTGCTCCAGTCCGTTCGGCCGGCAGCCGATGAAGATGTATACATTCAATACGGGGGCGGGGAGACCGTTTCCGATGACCGTACGACTTCCCCGGAGGGACGGTTTGAGTTCAAATACCTCAGCAAGGGGGACTATACCGTATTTGTTTACTCGGAGGACAGTACCCTCAGCTCGGGACATGTGCCCGTACCCGTTGAGCGTTCCATAAGCCTGACGTCAAACAACCAGGTGTATGACATGGGACAGATTTTCATTTATGAATCCCTCGACATCGACGATGGACATGCAACCATTGCGGGACGGGTAATGCAGGTGAATTATTCCATCGATTTCATTTACATCATCGATACCACCTGTGCACAGGAACTGGATGTATACCTGGTGTACGAAGATGACCTGCACTACTCGGAACGGGTGCAGACCCTTTACGACGGCAGCTTTGCATTTCCCGACCTGATCAAGGGCAACTACAGCGTTTTTGTATACGGGGACGACATTGAAGGCGGGACCGAAAAGGTTGCCGTCATGAAGAATGTTACGGTGGATGCCATGAACGGGCTGTACGATGCCGGGATACTGTACCGGCCGCGTGAAGACTGAACCAGATATTTACTCTCTCAGAAAACGAACCAGAAAAAATGAACAACATTCAATTTACGGCAGCAGAGTTCATCCGGGTACCGAATCTGTTGGAACTGCTTTTAAAGTTTGCCTTTCACCTGGTCATACTGCTCATTATCGTGCGGTGGCTTTATTACCGGATGGCACGCCGCAAGGATTACCTGTTCAGCTATATCCTGATCGGGTGCGTGGTGTTTCTGCTCTGCTACTCCCTGGCGAACGTAAGCCTCCAGCTTGGATTTGCCCTGGGCCTTTTCGCGATATTCGGGATCATCCGGTACCGAACCCGGCAGATCCAGATCAAGGAAATGACCTACCTGTTTATGGTGATCAGTATTTCAGTGATCAATGCACTTGCGCACAACCAGTTCTCCTACCTGGAGCTGGTCATCACGAACATCCTGATTATCATGCTCACCTGGTTGCTTGAACGCGCCTGGCTTTCGAGGCAGGAAACCTCCAAGATCGTTGACTACGAGAAGATTGAAAACATACGCAAGGAAAACCGGGACAAGCTGATCAGCGACCTGGAGGAGCGAACGGGCATCGAAAAGATAAACCGGGTGGAGATAGGTCCCGTGAATTTCATCACCGACAGGGTCCGCATCCGGATCTACTATTACGCCAAGGATGACGTGATCTACAACAACGGAAACAATTCCAGGAAATAATACAGCCTGATCCGGGAACCTCTAATGAAATTTCTTCGCTATCTACTGTTTTGCACGCTCCTGGTGCTCAGTGCCCATGCCGTCGCGCAGGAAACGGGGGAATGGCTGGGTGCGGAAGTGGAATTCGACCTGCCCAAAAAATTCAGCCTTGAAGCCAGCGCGGAAGCCAGGGCTTTGAATACGGGGACCGTCCGGTTCTATAAATACCTTACGCAGTTCGGTTTGAACTACAAGATCAGCAAGCGCTTCGATGTGGGATTCAAGTACAGGCTTGAATGGAGGCTGGAGGAAGATATGCACCATTATTACCGGAACCGCATGATGTTTGATTTCAAGTTCGATTATCCCATAGAGCGGTTCAAATTCGATTACCGGGCGAGGTTCCAGCGGATCACCAGAACGTTTATCGACAACGAATTCGACCTGATCCCATCCTACCACTTCCGGAACAAATTCCGGCTCTCTTATAACGTGCCGAATAATCCCATAACCCCCAGGGTATCCCTGGAGCTGTTCTACCCCCTGAACGGATATAAATACCACAGGTTTGAAGAATACCGGGTCGCTGCAGAGGCCCGGTATCCCCTGACAAAGAAACAATCCATCACGGGAGGGATCATGTACGCCAACGAGCGAACGGAATTCCGACTTTCCGGGATCATTTTCCTTCTTTCGTACAAAATCAACGTGGGTTGAATATGGAAATATTACCTATCTTGAATCCATAAAGGAATATTAGATTATCTGTCGTGTTCAGAAACTACCTGCTGGTTACGGTTCGCAACCTGATCAAGAACCGCGTATCCTCGATTGTAAATATTCTGGGACTGGCCATCGGGATGACGGCCTTCATCCTGATCATACAGTACGTTCGTTTTGAACTCAGTTACGACGATTTCCACGTCAAGGCTGACCGGATTTTCCGGGTGCAGCAGGACCGGTACAACAAGGGGGTGGTCACAACGCAATGGGCGGCCGGTTGCTCGGCTGTGGGACAGGCTTTATTCGAAAATTTTCCCGAGGTTGAAAACTTCACGCGTTTCCAGAAGATGAGCGGGGTTTTCAGCTACGGTGAAAAAAAATTCAGGGAGGAGGAGATTTACATAGCCGATACCTCGTTTTTCCGGGTCTTTTCGTTCCGCCTGCTCCGGGGAGATCCGGGCAGCATTTTACGCGATCCCCTGACCATGGTCCTCTCGGAATCCACCGCTGGGAAATACTTCGGGAAAGAGGACCCGGTTGGGAAGAGCCTCAGGTTCAACGGCGGACCCGAGGTCATGATCACCGGCACATTCGAGGACGTACCGGTCAATTCACACCTGAAGCCGGACATTGTGGTTTCCTGGGCAACCATGGTGCAGTTCAGTGGGCCTGCCGTGAACACCGCCTGGCAGTGGGACGCATTCTTCAACTATATACTGCTGAATCCTGGGACGGATTATCGGGAATTCGAAGCAAAGATACCTGCCTTTGTCGAAGCGGAAATCGGGGAAGAAATGAAGCAGTGGGATGCCGGCGTGGTTTTCCACCTTCAACCCCTGAGAAGCATCCACCTGCATTCGGATTTCATGTTCGAAGCCGAGCCCAACGGTAACGCCCGCTCGGTCTATGCCCTGCTGGCCATCTCCATCTTCCTGGTGGTCATTGCCTGGATAAATTACATCAACCTTTCCGCTTCACGGGCCCTGGAGCGGGCCCGGGAAGTTGGAATGAGGAAGGTTACAGGGGCTTCCCGGCAGCAACTGCTGGGACAGTTCCTGATGGAATCCGTCCTGGTCAACCTGCTGGCCATCCTCCTGGCCGTGGTGATGGTTTTCCTGCTGGATTCTCCCTTCAACCGTTTAACCGGTGAATCCCTGGATTACAGCATTCCGGGCAACCCGGGTTTCTGGGCCGGCATCCTGCTGGCATTCCTTCTCGGCGCCCTGCTGTCCGGCACCTACCCCGCCCTGTTCCTATCCTCCTTCCGTCCCACCACCGTTTTCCAGGGGATATCCGCACTGAAGGTTGGCGGGTACGGCCTGAGGAGGATCCTGGTTATCTTTCAGTTTGCGGCCTCCCTGTTCCTGATCGCCGGTACCCTGACCGTGTTCAATCAGATCTCCTTCATGAAAAACCATGACCTGGGGGTGGATATTGAGAATGTTTTGGTACTCAGGGGACCCAGTGTCACCGACTCAACCTATGCGGAAACCTTCAATGCATTCAAATCGGAACTGCTGCGTTACCCGGGTATTGAGATGATCACCGCATCGACGGAGGTCCCGGGACGACAGCCGGGTTGGAATGCAGGGGGCATAAGGCGGATCAGCGAGGGCGATGAGCAAAGCAACCAGTACCGCATCATCGGGTTCGATTACGACTTCGTTGATTTTTACGGGCTGAACATCCTGGAAGGAAGGAATTTTTCCCGGGAGTTCGGGAGGAACCGGGGAACAGTCCTGTTCAATGAAAATGCCATCCGCCTGATGGGATTCGAGGACTACGCCTCGGCCATGAACGTGCCCATCTTTTTCTGGGGGGATACCTTCGATATCGTCGGCGTGGTGAAGAACTACCACCAGGAAGGCCTCAAGGTGGCGCAGGAGCCGTTGATATTCAGGTTTTTTGAAAACACGAATAATTATTACTCCATACGGGTGGTACCGGACAATACCCGGGATGTGCTTTCCTTTGTGGAACGGCAATGGCTCGATTTCTTTCCCCGCAATCCATTTGAATATTTCTTTCTGGAGGACTATTACAACGAACAGTACCGCGACGAAATGCGTTTCGGAAAAGTATTCGGGCTCTTTACCTTCCTGGCGATCTTCATCGCCTGCCTGGGCCTGTTCGGGCTGTCTTCGTACACCACCCTGCAGCGCACCCGTGAGATCGGGATCCGCAAGGTGATGGGGTCTTCGTCCGGGAATGCGGTCCTCCTGCTGATACGGTACTTCCTGGTTCAGGTCCTGATTGCCGTTCCTGTGGGACTGGGAGCAGGGTATTATGCCATGTCGCGCTGGATCCGGAACTTCGCCTACCGGGTCGACATAGGCTGGTGGTTCTTTGTGATCCCGGTCCTGGCCGTGGTATTGATCGCAATCCTCACGGTGAGCGCCCAGGTGCTGAAAACAGCTAACACAAATCCAGCAGAATCACTTCGTTATGAGTGACCCCGGCCGGTCCTCCGGATCAGGGGCCTGACCGGTACCCCGGATTCCCGCACTGAACGGCCCTATCATACGGGCCATATCACACGCTGCCCGGCCAATGGCCCGACCTAACGGACGTAGGATCTCCGGTGATTCAGAATGGATTTTAATTCGGAGGGTAAATTTCCCGTTCGGTACGTTATTCTCCCCGTTGGGCAAGTTCTTTTTTCACGACCGGAACGGGCCCCGTAGATTTGTTCCGTAAAATTTTAAAAACCACAGCCATGAAAAAGTCACTTTTTAACCTTATCATCCTGACAATCGGCATCAGCAGCATATTTGCAGGTAACGGGCCCGCCGGACCGGAAGAGGCAGGCACTGCGCCGGCCGCAACGGAAACCGCAGCGCCCGAAGGTAACTTCACCCAGACCATAAGCGGCACCATCGTGGATGCCGTTACCGGGTACCCCCTGATCGGGGCCAATGTCATCCTGGTGGGGTCCGATCCCCTGGTGGGAACCATTACGGACCTGAACGGGAATTTTATTTTAAAAGACGTCCCCCTCGGAAGACAGGGACTGGAAGTCTCGTATATAGGATACCATAAGAAAATCCTTCCCAACCTGCTGCTTGTATCCGGGAAACAGGTTTCGGTCGAGATCCGCCTCGAGGAAAAAGCCATCGAGATGGATGAGGTCGTTGTGAAGGCGGGACGGGGAAAGGACCAGGCCCTCAACGAGATGGCTGCCGTCAGCGCAAGAACCTTCTCGGTGGAGGAAACCGAACGGTTTGCCGGCAGCCTGGGCGACCCGGCAAGAATGGTCGCCAATTACGCGGGTGTGAGCACCCAGAACGATTCCAGGAACGACATCATCATCCGGGGAAATTCCCCGATGGGGGTTCTCTGGAGGCTCGAAGACGTCGAAATCCCCAATCCCAACCATTTCGGGGCCCTGGGGACGACCGGGGGACCCGTAAGCATGGTGAACAATAACCTGCTTGCCAATTCCGACTTTCTCACCGGTGCCTTTCCTGCCGAATTCGGCAATGCAACCGCGGGTGCCTTTGACCTGAACATGCGCTCGGGGAACCGGAACCGCACGGAATTCACCGGGCAGATCGGTTTCGGCGGGTTCGAAGCGGGCGTGGAAGGGCCGATGTTCTCCCTTGGTAACGGGCAGAAGGCCACCTATCTTGCCAACTTCCGGTATTCAACCCTGGAAGTGATGAAACTTCTGGGATTGAATTTCGGAACGGGTGAAGCCATTCCGCAGTACAAGGACCTGACCTTCATGGTAGACCTGCCGGGTTCCGGGCTGGGCCGCTTCAAGGTTTTCGGACTGATGGGCAACAGCTACATCGAACTGGGCAGGGAAACATCCGATACAACAGCCAACTCCTATAACACGCAGGGGACCGCTACCAACTTCGGTTCCGGGCTCGGCGTGATCGGAATGTCCCATACCTATTATTTCAACGACAAGACCCGGATCAAATCCACCCTTTCCTGGCAGAGGACCAAATCCAGCACCATCCTGGATTCTCTCCGCAGGGAAGTCGAGATCCCCTTCCTGAGAAGCTGGCAGCAGGAGGCGAAGCTTTCGTTCAGCACCCAGTTCAGGCAGAAGATCGATGCACGGAACAATTACAGCTTCGGACTTGTAATGGATCGCTACCATATCGATTATACGGACAGCTTGAACCATCCCGCATACGGAGAATTTATAACCCGTGCTGATGTCAGCGGCGGGATGGTTTTGCTCAGGGCCTACGGGCAGTACCAGCACAAGTTCGGGGACAGGCTGACCGGATATATCGGGCTGCACAACCAGTATTTCGGACTGAACAATGAAATTGCGGTTGAGCCGCGCGGTGGACTCGAATGGCGGTTCAGTCCCCGTCAAAGCCTCAACCTGGGATTCGGATTGCACAGCCAGATCCAGTCCAAGGTGGTTTACTACACCGAAACCTACGACAGCATATCGGATTCTTATCACCGGACCAACGAAAACCTGGGATACACGCGGAGCAGTCATTTTGTACTCGGATACAACCGCTCACTGAACAGCGATTTCCACATCCGGCTGGAAACCTATTACCAGCATCTCTACCGCCTGCCCGTAAAGGAATCCTTCCCCGAGTTCAGCATGGCCAACATGGGAGATTTCTTCGGGATCCCCCTGGTGGACAGCCTTGAGAACAAGGGTACGGGGCGGAATTACGGCATAGAGCTTACGGTCGAGAAATTCCTCAGCAAAGGCTATTATTTCCTGTTCACAGCTTCCCTTTTCGATTCAAAGTACAGGGGTGCGGACGGAGTGCTGCGCAACACGGCCTTTAACGGGAACTATGTATTCAACCTCCTGGGCGGTTACGAAAGGAAACTGGGACAGAAATTCCTGTTGACGCTGGATCTGAAAACCGTCTGGGCCGGGGGCCGCAGGTATGTACCGATCGACCTGGAAGCCTCGATCGAATCCGGCAGCGAGGAAAGGGACTGGAGCCGTGCCTATGAGAGCAGGTACAACGATTACTTCCGGACCGATCTACGGATCGGGCTCAAGGTGAACGGAAAACGTGCAAGCCAGGAATGGGCCATTGACCTTCAGAATCTTACCGGTTTCCGGAGCATATTCATGGAAGGTTACGATTCCGGCAACCAGGAGATCTATACCGTGTACCAGCAGGGATTCGTTCCCATGTTTCTTTACCGGATACAATTCTGAAATTTTATTTAGATTCGAAGGAAATTTAATCATGAGAATTTTTGGATACAAGGTAAACCTCGGCCTCATCATCCTGGTAGGGATCCTGCTCTCGGGGGTCACCCTGGTGGGCTTCGGTTCCGAATCGGCCAGGGACACCCTTATCGGCATCGGGGATGGAATGATCATGACGGCGGGGATCTGGCTCGGTTGCATGACCATCGTCGGCTGGCTCTGGAATAGGTATTCGTGGGAAATCTACCCGGTGAAACACCTGATCCTGGAGATACTGATGATTACATCCTATACCCTGCTATACTGGTTTCTCATTAATTTCCTCGAGATCCGGTTCAATCTGCGGCAACCTGCTGAGAGCCTGTTCTTCGATGCCTTCGTTACCCTGCTCATAACTTACCTGATCACAGCCATCCATGAACTGGTTAATTTTTACCAGCAGTGGAGGTTCCATTTTTCCAAGTCCGTTCGCCTGGAGAAAGACAATATACAGGCCAAGTACGAAACCCTGAAAACCCAGATCAACCCGCATTTTCTTTTCAACAGCCTGAACAGCCTGACCAGCCTGGTGGATGACAATCCGAAGGCCGTTGAATACATCGGCAACCTCTCCGAGTTCTTCCGCTATATGCTCAGCAGCCGCGATAAGGAACTGGTGCTGGTACGCGAGGAGATCCAGCTTCTGGAGCGTTACATCAGCCTGCAGAAATCCAGGTTCAGGGATAGCCTGGCAGTCGAAGTTGGAGTCCCCGAAAAATACTACCACTTTGCCATCCCCCCCCTGGTGCTGCAGATGCTGGTGGAAAACTGCATCAAGCACAACATCATTTCGAAGGACAAGCCCCTCAGGGTATCCGTAAGGGCCGGAGAGAATTCCGTCACCGTTGAAAACAACCTTCAGAGGAAGCCTGGAGTGGCGTCCACGGGACAGGGACTGAAAAACATTTCCGAACGCTACCGGCTTTTTACCACGCGCGAAGTACAGGTTAACGAAACATCTTCTATCTTTAAGGTAAGCATTCCGCTGCTGAAGCTGGAGCTGTGACCGCCGGACCTTCATCATCACAGTCCCTTCGGTCCGGGGAACCTTTGGCCGGGGAACGGATGCCGGACGGATATGATTCGAACCCTGATCATAGAGGATGAGGAACCTGCAGCCCTGAGGCTGGGCAAAATGCTTACCGGGATCGAACCATCCGTGCAGATCCTGGATACCCTGGACAGCGTGGAATCCTCGGTTCGCTGGCTTGGCGAGAATCCCTCGCCGGATCTCATCATGCTCGACATCCAGCTGGCGGACGGGCTCAGCTTTGATATTTTCAGGCAGGTGGATGTGGAGAGCTGGGTGATTTTTACGACGGCTTACGACGAATATGCGGTCAGGGCTTTCGAGCTGAACAGCATCGATTACCTGCTGAAACCGGTAAGCAGGGAAAAGCTGGAGCAGAGCATCCGGAAATACCATTCCATGACCGGGAATCGGCCGAAAATAGATATTCAGGCTTTGCTGGATTCGATCGAGGGCAAAAGGGAACGGTACAAAAAACGTTTTGCCGTGAACATCGGGAGCCGGATCGTCTCGGTGGAAACCTCCTCGGTGGCCTGGTTCTACACCCTCGAAAAGAGTACCTATCTCTGTACGGACGACAACCGGAACTACCCCGTCGATTTTTCACTGGAGCACCTGGAGGAACTGCTTGACCCGGAAAAGTTCTTCCGGATCAACCGCCAGTACCTGGTAGGCTACTCCGCCATCCGGCGCATACACATCCTTTCAAAGAGCCGGGTCAAGATTGAGGTACAACCACCATCAAAGGAAGATCTGCTGGTAGCAACCGCGCGAACCCATGAATTCCGGCTCTGGCTGGACCGCTGACATCCTGCATCCGGCCCGGTTAAAATAATTCTTTTATTTTAGCGGTTTATTTACCGGTATGGGTGCACTGAAGGCATTACGGGGCAGGCTTATGAATTCATTTCTCAACGGGGTTGAAAAAGTCGGGAATGCCCTGCCTCACCC
>CAZNQG010000064.1:0-19441 GCA_964575235.1 uncultured Bacteroides sp. | reverse complement strand
GGCATGCCCTGTACTGCGCACACCCCTTTACCGGAAAGGATCCCTTCCTGCACCTGGTAGGAGATCACCTTTACGTAAACCGGTCCGGCGAACCCTGTGCAAAACGCCTGGTGGACTTTGCCGGTAAACACGAATGTGCCGTCTCGGCCGTCCAGCCGACACGGGAGGGTATGATCCCCAATTTCGGGGTTGTCGGCGGAAAGCGACGACAGGGCATGAAGGGCGTTTACCAGGTCGAGACCGTAATCGAAAAACCGACACCCACCGTGGCCGAACAAAAGCTGCTGGTACCCGGACTCCGGGCCGGGCATTACCTGTGTTTCTTCGGAATGCACGTCCTCACGCCGGCACTTATGGATGTACTTGAAACGGAAATAAAAAAGAACCGGGAGGCAAGAACGGACCTGTCCGCCGCACTCCATACCCTGGCCCGGACACAATCCTACCTTGCCCTGGAGATGAACGACCTGCGCTACGATATGGGAGAAAAGTACGGACTGTTCAAGGCCCAGCTGGCACTGGCCCTTCACGGCAGGGACCGGGACCGCCTGCTGAATGAGATTCTTGAGTTTTTTATCGTGAAAGACGAATAAGGCGGGGCAGCCCGAGATGAGCAGACTGATTGAAATAATCACATCGGAACAGGCCGGGATCAGGGACCTTTCACTGGATGGCTTCTGTCGGACTGCTTCGACGGAGGACCTCCTGCGTGAATGCGAGCAGCTTGAAGCCTTCCGGAGGACCAGTGAAAACCTCTACCACCGCGTCCGGGCCCTGTTCTTTCTGTATGCCATTCACCGGTTTCACCTGCCGTTCCGGCCGGGGATCGGTGTCGAGGGACTCATACCCTTCGAAGGATATGAACACCTGTTAAAACGCCGGTTCGAACAGGCGATCGAAATGTTCAGCCGGATCCAGCGTGAACACGGTCCCAACGAGGGCATCTCCAGCAGCCTGGCAGAGGCATACCGCAAACTGGCATTCCAGACCCTGGCTGACCAGGTACGATACAGCGTCCGCCACACACACGGCAACCGGTGGATGTTCCGCTGCGGGCATTCACAGGATCATCCCCTGAAAATACGCCCGGAATTACGGATGCCGGACCTGCAATCGGGCCTTTACCCCGTATTGAATGAGTCCACACCGGTCAGGATGGACATTACGCACAGCGGCTGGAGCGATATTTTTTTCCTGGGCATGGATTTCCCCGAAGGTGCACAGGTCCTGAATATATCCGTTAACCTGGAGATCCGCGACCGAAATAGGACCTCCCCACCCGGTCCCCCTATAAACACTTATTTCAGGGTGATCGACGAACCCATCCTGCGCCTGACCAGCATTGACCTGGCTGCCAGCAGCAGCATCACCCGGCTGGAAGAGGTTTTTGATTTTGCCAGGGATTACCTGGGACTGCTCAAGGCGGCTGTCATCGCAAGCGGGATCGTGCCTCCCGGTATGGAAGGTTCGGGATTGCCCCTGAGCGACCTGCTGTCCCGGATGCTGGGACCGGGAAAAGGAATGGAACTGGTCAGCCATGTCAATAACATTCCCAAGGGCTCAAGGCTGGCCGTCTCCACCAGCCTGCTTGCTTCCATGATATCGGTTTGCATGCGGGCTACCGGCCAGACGGGATCCATGAAGGGAACGCTATCTGAAGAGGAAAGAAGGCTGGTCGCTGCCCGGTCCATACTCGGTGAATGGCTGGGAGGGTCCGGCGGCGGATGGCAGGATTCCGGCGGAATATGGCCCGGTATCAAGCTGATCCGTGGCGTCGAGGCCGGGGAAAGCGATCCCGAATTCGGCATAAGCAGGGGAAGGCTTCTTCCCGACCATAAGATCCTTTCCTTAAAAGAGGTAGGAGAGCAGACCCGGCAGAAACTGCAGGAATGCCTGGTGATGGTTCACGGGGGCATGGCACAGGATGTGGGTCCCATACTTGAGATGGTGACCGAAAAGTACCTGCTCCGCAGCGAATCCGAATGGGAAGCCCGCAAGGAAGCCATCGCATTGTTCGACGAGGTGGTTGCAAAGCTGAAGCAAGGTGATATACCTTCGATCGGCGGATTCACACACCGGAATTTCACAGGTCCTATTCAGACCATAATTCCCTGGTCAACAAATATATATACAGAAACACTTATACAAGAGGTTCAAAAAAAATTCGAAAAAAAGTTCTGGGGTTTCTGGATGATGGGTGGTATGTCGGGCGGCGGTATGGGATTTATTTTCGATCCCGGTGTCAGGAACCGGGCACAGGACTGGCTCCAGGAAACCCTTTCCAACACCAAGAAGGTTTATGAAAGGGCCATTCCATTTGCCATGGAACCCGTGGTGTATGATTTCAGCATAAACGACAGCGGATCCGCGTGCACCGTGCTGGAAGGCAGCAAGGCCATGCTTCCCCAGCAATATTACATCCTGATGTCGCCATCCCTGCTGAAACGTGAGATCACGGAACTCACGCCGGTCCAGCGAAACGAATTGCAGAACCTCGGGGAACGATCCGGCAGGGACGCAGCCTATGACCGTTTTGTTTCGGGACTGTACGAACGGATGATCCCCCGGATGGAAAAGGAATCCGGCGGCGGACTCAGCCTGGAGGAACTGCTCGAGACGCACGGATTCGATCCGGAGTCCCACCAGCAGGTTAAAGCGGACCTGAAGGCCGGCCGCATCGGCCTTGCCCAGAACCGCCTGCCCGTGAACACCATTATCGAGGACGTTCCCGTATCCGATATAACCTCCACTTCAGAACAAGATCCGGAGGACCCATCCCGTGAAGGCCTGGAGGCTCTCCGGGCCGGAAAACTGGCCATCGTGACCCTGGCCGGAGGCGTTGGAAGCCGGTGGACCAAAGGAGCCGGAGTGGTAAAAGCCCTGCACCCTTTTGTGCGTTTCGGGGGATCCCACCGCAGCTTTCTCGAAATACACCTTGCCAAGAACCGGGCCGTGTCCGGACTCTGCGAACGGAGTATCCCGCACGTAATTACAACCAGTTACCTCACACACGATGCCGTATCGGATTACCTGGAACATTCCGGTAACTTCGGGTATGCGGGTCCCCTGTACCTTTCACCCGGACGTTCCATCGGATTGAGGCTGATCCCGACTGAACGGGATCTCCGGTACCTCTGGGAGGTACTCCCGCAGCAGGTCCTGGACGAACAGGAGCAGAAAGTGCTCGACAGCTTCCGTAAGGCCCTGATTGACTGGGCAAAAACCATGGGAGAGGGAGAGGATTACACGGACAACCTGCCGCCGCAGTGCGTCCATCCCGTGGGCCACTGGTATGAGATCCCCAATATGATGCTGAACGGAACGCTCGACCGCCTTCTGAAGGAGCATCCATCCCTGGAGCACCTGCTGGTGCACAACGTCGATACACTGGGCGCCAATGCCGATCCCGCCGTATTCGGACTTCACCTGGGCCAGGGAGCTGCCCTGAGCGCCGAGGTGATCACCCGGAAGCTGAACGACCGGGGAGGGGGACTGGCCAGGGTGGACGGGCGGTCCAGGATCGTGGAGGGACTCGCATTGCCGGACGAAAGGATCGAATTTGACCTGACTTACTACAATACGAATACCTTCTGGCTGGACATCCGCAGGATCCTGGATTGTTACGGGCTGGACCGGGATGACCTGGGTGATAAAGCCGGGGTGCGGGAAGCCGTTCGCCGGGTTTCCCGGCGCATGCCCACCTACATTACCATAAAGGATGTAAAGAAAAGATGGGGCAAGGGACAGGAGGATATCTATCCGGTCATCCAGTTCGAAAAGCTCTGGGGCGACATGACGGCGCTTCCGGACCTGGAATGCCGTTATCTTGCCGTTCCGCGCATGAGGGGACAGCAACTCAAGGAAGTATCCGAACTGGATGGCTGGCTAAGGGATGGTTCGGCGGAATACATCGAGAAGATTTGCAAACTCTAATATGAAAGCATATGAACTCAGAAAGCAAATTACACCCTAAGATCGGTATCCGCCCCACCATCGACGGACGCCTGGAAGGAGTGAGGGAATCCCTCGAAAGCCAGACCATGGGTATGGCCCGAAGGGCAGCAGGGCTTTTTGAAAAGAACCTCCGCCATGCGGACGGGAGCCCGGTGGAATGCGTTATCGCCGATACCTGCATCGGCGGCGTGGCCGAAGCGGCCGCAGCTGCCGATAAATTCAGAAGGGAAGGCGTCGGGGTATCCCTTACGGTCACGCCCTGCTGGTGCTACGGTTCCGAAACCATCGACATGGACCCCCTGCTGCCCAAGGCCATCTGGGGATTCAACGGAACGGAAAGGCCCGGGGCCGTCTACCTGGCGGCTGCCCTGGCAGGACATAACCAGAAAGGATTGCCCGCATTTTCCATCTACGGCAGGGACGTACAGGACAGCGACGATGAAAGCATCCCTGCGGACGTGCAGGAAAAGCTGCTGCGTTTTGCCCGGGGGGGACTGGCATTTTCGGCCATGAGGGGCAAATCATACCTGTCCATGGGTTCCGTTTCCATGGGGATCGCAGGCTCTATCGTGGACCCGGACTTTTTCGAGCGGTACCTCGGGATGCGCTGTGAATACGTCGACATGTCTGAATTCGCCCGGAGAATCGAGCGCGGGATCTTTGACCCGGATGAATATACCCGGGCCCGCCAGTGGACCCGCCTGAACTGCAGGGAAGGAAAGGACTGCAATCCTCCGGAAAAGCAAAAGAGCCGGGAGGAGAAGGACAGGGAATGGGATTTCGTCGTGAAGATGGCCCTGATCGCAAGGGATCTCATGTGCGGGAATCCCAGGCTCCGTGAGCTGGGCTACGGGGAAGAAGCCCTCGGGCACAATGCCATAGCGGCCGGGTTCCAGGGCCAGCGGCAGTGGACCGATCATTTCCCCAACGGGGATTTCATGGAGGCCATCCTATGCTCCTCTTTCGACTGGAACGGGATACGGGAACCCTTTGTCCTGGCAACGGAGAACGACAGCCTCAACGCGGTGGCCATGCTTTTCGGCCACCTTCTGACCGGTTCGGCCCAGGTTTTTTCGGATGTACGGACCTACTGGAGCCCGGAAGCCTATAAAAGGGTAACCGGTAAAACGCTTGCGGGCGATGCCTCGAACGGCTTCATCCACCTGATCAATTCCGGCCCCTCCGCACTGGACGGAAGCGGTCAGCAAACCCTGAACGGCAAACCCGCCATGAAGCCCTGGTGGGACATCACCGGGAAAGAGGTTAAAAAGTGCCTGGAAAGTACGAGCTGGGGACCCGCGGTCACCGAGTATTTCAGGGGCGGCGGGTTCTCTTCCACCTTCCGTACGGCCGGCAATATGCCCATAACCCTGAGCAGGGTGAACCTGATTCGGGGACTGGGACCGGTCCTCCAGATAGCCGAGGGGCATACCATCGAACTTCCCGAAGAAGCCCACAACATCCTCGATCTCCGCACCAACCCGAGCTGGCCCACCACCTGGTTCGTTCCGCGACTGACCGGTTCCGGTGCCTTCCGGGATGTGTATTCGGTCATGTCCAACTGGGGGTCCAACCACGGTGCATATTCATACGGCCACATCGGGGCGGACCTGGTCAGCCTTGCTTCCATGCTCCGCATACCGGTATGCATGCATAACGTAGCCCCGGAAAAGATCTTCAGGCCCAGTGCATGGTCGGCCTTCGGAATGGATACCGAGGGTTCCGATTACCGTGCCTGCCTCAATTTCGGTCCCCTGTACGTCTAACCCTGTTGCAATTATCCGGTAAGGAATCCAAGGAATTTCCGGTACAGTGCCTCATGCGCTGCTTCCGGGGGCTCCGGATCGTATGAACGGATGGGAAGGGTCTTCAGGACCAGCTTCCTGGCATCTTCGAGCCCGGTCAAAACCTCCATGGCGATGGCCTGGACCAGGATGTTGCCGGTGGCGGCGGCCTCGACCGGCCCGCTGACCACTTTCCGCCCGCATACCGAGGGGATCCGGCGGGTCAGGTAATCCGACTGGCATCCTCCGCCGATCAGATGGATGGTCCCGATCCGGCGGCCCGATATTATTTCGATCTGCTCGATATGATACCGGAACGAATAGATCAGGCTGTCGTATGCACACTTGAAATATCCTCCGGGTCCCGCGGGAGTTTCTTGTCCCGTCTTCCGGAAGAATGCATCAAAGGCCTCCTTCATGCTGGTTGGATTGTAAAAGACCGGGTCCTCCGGGTTTACGACGGCAGGGGGCCCCTGGTAACGGAAGGCGAGGGATTCTATTTCCCCGAAATCATCCCGGACCGGCAGGCTTTTCATGAGTCCCTGGACCAGCCACAGTCCCACGATGTTTTTCAGGAAACGGTAGAATCCCCCGTATCCGCGCTCGTTCGTAAACCCGCCGTCCAGGGCATCGCGTCCCAGCATCGGCCGGTCCGACTCCATCCCGACGATGCACCAGGTTCCCGTTGAGATGAAAACGGATGCATTGTCCCCGAACGGCACCGAAACGACGGCCGAGGCCGTATCGTGTTCACATACCGCAATTGCACTGGCCCCGGGCAGGTTCAATTCCCCGTGACCGGTGCTCCCAAGTACGGTGCCTGGTTTACATACTCCGCCCATGACGGGCCCGGGAATGCCAAGATGCCCCAGGATCTTTTCATCCCAGGCCCCGGTTTCAGCACCCAGCATCTGCGAGGTGGATGCAATGGTGAGTTCATTCCGTTCCACACCGCACAACCGGTAGAGGATGTAGGAGGGAAGGAACAGGATACGGTCGTCCGTTGCCGGCTTTCCGCTGCCTTTCATCGATAGCATCTGGAACAGGCTGTTGAAGATGTAAAAATTGATGCCCGTGCGCCGGAAGGTCTCCTCGCGGTCCATCATCTCCTGCCATTTCTCCATCATTCCCTCGGTACGCCTGTCACGGTATGCAACCGGCAATTCTTTCAGCCTGCCTGCCTGATCCAGAACGGCAAAATCCACTCCCCAGGAATCCACCCCGATGCCGGAAATCCCCTTCCCGTGAACGGATGCCGTTTCTTTTATACCCCGGGTGATCTCGCCAAGGATGTGACGGATGTCCCAGCGCTCGTGGCCGCCGCTCTCGATGATGCCGTTGGCAAAGCGGTACATCTCCTTGTACTCCAGGCTTTCAGGTCCCACACTACCCAGCATGATGCGAATGTTGCTGGCCCCCATGTCGACGGCAATGCACTGGAAGGTCTGCTCAGGATCCCGGTTCATGGGTTGAAGTTTTTAATTTGAAGGATGGTATGTCCGTTTTTTTTTTCGAAATTAAACATCCGTAACGTTTATCCATACAAAACCCAAAATTATTCCCATGAAAAACAGAATAACCTGCATCCTTGCGATGTTTCTCGCATTGTCCCTATGCGCTCAGAAGGACTACCGGCCCTCAGAATCCAACCTCGAGGCCAGGGAATGGTTCCAGGATGCAAAATTCGGATTATTCATACACTGGGGCGTCTATTCGGTTATGGCAGGAGGGGGTGAGATCGGCCTCGGGGAATGGATCATGGAAGACAAACACATACCGGTGCAGTCCTACGAAAAACTCCCCGAATTCTTCAACCCGGTCCGTTTCGAACCTGCCGAATGGGTATCCCTTGTAAAGGAGGCGGGCATGAAGTACATCACCATCACCTCCAAGCACCACGACGGGTTTGCGATGTACGACTCGAAGGTATCCGATTACGATGTCGTCGACCGGACCCCGTACGGCCGGGACATCATCGGCCTGCTCAAGCAGGAATGCGACCGGCAGGGCATTAAATTATTTTTCTACTATTCACAGGTGGACTGGCACCACCCGGATTACTGGCCCCGTGGGGATACCGGGAACGACAACGGCCGGGAGGAGTCCGGGGACTGGCACGCCTACCTTGATTACATGAACGCCCAGCTTACCGAGCTTCTTACCGGGTACGGAGAGATCGGCGGGATCTGGTTTGACGGGATGTGGGACAAACCCGGGGCGGACTGGAAGCTTGAAGAAACCTATGCCCTGATCCACCGTCACCAGCCGCAGGCCATGATCGGGAGCAACCACCACAAAATGCCCTTCACGGGAGAGGATTTCCAGATGTTCGAGCGGGACCTGCCCGGGCAGAACACCATGGGCTTCAACCGGGCCGGTATAAGCGGGCTGCCCCTGGAAATGTGCGAGACCATGAACGGCTCCTGGGGTTTCAACATCAAGGACACACGCTTCAAGAGCACCCGGGAGCTCATCCACATCCTGGTAAGGGCCGCCGGACAGAATTCGAACTTTCTGCTGAATACGGGTCCCATGCCCAACGGCAAAATCCAGCCCGAGAACGTGCAAACCCTGAAGAAGATCGGGGACTGGATGCGTCAATACGGGGAAACCATTTACGGTACCCGCGGCGGACCTGCGGGTCCACAACCCTGGGGTGTGACCACGGTGCGTGGAAGCCGGGTTTTCGTCCACCTGCTGAAGCCGGCGGAAGGGGAGGTCTTCGTTCCGCTCGGGGGCCTGAAGGTTACCCGTGCAACCGGGTTCGATAAGGGCGAAGAAATACCCTTCAGTTTATCCGGGGATGGCATCATATTGCGCCCGTCCCGGATCGATCCTGAAACCGTGGATTACATCGTCATGCTGGAAACGAATTGAAGCCCCGTCACCCGGAAGGCCGGCCCGGGAATTCGGGCGAAACCATGCGGGGCCGCGCCTGCCGGAGGCACCAAAGGGTGTGGATATAGCGCTGATTTGCGTACCTTTGCAAGACGTCTCAAATGAAATTCTCCGTTAAATACACCGGGCTTTCCCTCGGGATCCTGTTTTTCCTGGCCATCCTGCTTTTTACCGACCTGGATCCGGGCCGGCCGGAAGTGACCCGGACGCTTGCCGTTGCCATACTGATGGCTACGTGGTGGGTCACCGAGGCCATACCGCTTTCAGCAACCGCCCTGCTTCCGCTGGTCCTTTTCCCCATGCTGGGGATACTGGACGGGAAGACCGTATCGGCTACCTACATGAACCACATCATCTTTATTTTCATCGGCGGCTTCCTCATGGCCCTGGCCATGGAAAAATGGCAGCTTCACCGGCGGATCGCCCTGAAGATCCTGATGATCGTGGGGGTGAGCCCGGGCAGGATACTGTTCGGTTTCATGCTGGCCACCGCTTTCCTCTCCATGTGGATTTCCAATACGGCAACCACCATGATGATGATTCCCATCGTCATGTCCATCGTCCTGAGCCTGGAAGAATCCATACGGGGCGAGTCCATTTCAAGGTATGCCAGGGGGCTTTTCCTGGCCATTGCATACAGCGCCTCCGTGGGAGGGATGTCCACCCTGGTGGGCACGCCCACCAACCTGGTCATGCCGAAGGTCCTGACCCTGCTTTACCCGCAGGCCCCGGATATCTCCTTTGCCAACTGGTTATTTTTTGCCCTCCCCGTTACTCTGGTCATGTTTGCCGCCATCTGGCTGCTGATCTATTTCCTTTACAGGCCAAGGAAAAAATGGACCGGTATCAACCAGCAGCATTTCAGGGAACAATACAGGAAGCTCGGTCCCACATCATACGAGGAAAAGGCGGTTTTCATCCTTTTTGTGTGCCTGGCCCTTCTCTGGATATTCCGCGCCGATATCGAGTTCGACCGGTTCCGCATACCCGGCTGGTCTTCCCTGTTCGGGTACCCCCGTTACATCAACGACGGAACGGTGGCCATGCTGATCTCCGTCATCCTGTTCATACTGCCGGCCAGGTCGAAAAATCAGAAACGGATCATGGACCGGAAAACCGCACAGAAACTTCCATGGAACATCGTGCTGCTGTTCGGTGGCGGCTTTGCCCTGGCGGAAGGATTCCAGTCCAGTGGCCTGGCCCTGTGGTTCGGTCACCAGATGTCCTGGACTCAGAACATTCACCCTCTTCTGATCATGCTGGCCATCGTTACCCTGATGTCCTTCCTGACGGAACTGACATCAAACGTGGCCTCCACCCAGATGTTACTGCCGGTTTTCGCAAGCCTTGCCGTTTCGAGCGGCAACAATCCCATCCTGTTCATGATCCCGGCCACCCTGGCATCCTCCCTGGCCTTCATGCTCCCGACCGCTACGCCGCCAAACGCAATTATATTCGGTACGGAAAGGATCCGGATCGCAACCATGATCCGCACGGGATTCCTTCTCAATATGCTCGGGATACTGATCGTAGTGTTTTTTATGTATCTGGTGGGGACCAGGTTTTTTCACCTTACCCCGGGTGTGCTTCCGGGCTGGGTGTAACCTGCTTGAGGAGGTCCCACAGCTCTTTTTTCCCGGATTCATCCAATGGCAGGATGGGCTTTCGTGACGGACCGCCGTAGCGGCCTACATGATCCATTGCTGCCTTCAGGGCAGGGATACCCCATTGCCTTGTAAGGGCAGTATTGATTGGGACGATGGATTTCTGCATTTCCCGGGATTTATCCAGGTTTCCCTTCGAAAATGCATCCAGGATATCCAGGCACGCCTGCGGCAAAACGTTGGCCAGGGTAAGGATGCCCCCAACCGCGCCTTTCTCCAGTGCAGGCAGGAGAAAGCCCGCCGATCCGGCCAGCACTTGGAATTCGTCCCCGGATCTTCCGGCCACCTCAGCCATTTTTACGATGTCCCCGCCGGAATCTTTGAGTCCCACGACATTCGGGTGCTCCGCGATCCGAAGGATGGTTTCGGCATCCATGTCAATCCCGGAATTCGCAGGCATGTTGTAGATGATAAGGGGTATACCCGATTCCCCTGCCACATCGTGATAGTGCCCGACCAGTGCATCGGGATTCATCAGCCCCTTGTAGTAGAATGGATTGAGTATCAGTGCCGAATCCGCCCCGCAACGGGCAGCGAGTTCAACCAGGCGAACGGTCTCCCGGGTCGATTGTCCCCCGCACCCGGCAATCATCAAGCGGTCAGCGGGTATGGCTTCCCTGGCAGCGGCATAGACCACTTCCTTCTCGGCCGCGGATAACATCACGAGCTCACCGTTGGAGCCCAGCACCACGAAACCGGAAAGATCATATTTCAAAAGGCTCTCAATATTCTCCCTGATCTTCCGGGGATAGAGTTCTTCATCATCATGATAGGAAGTGGGAAGCGGAGGGTAGATGCCTTTCAGTCGGAGCATGGCCGGGTCTTTAAAAAAATAGCCCCGCATAAGGCGAGGCTATTTTAAGGGACGCTTTCAACATTACAATTTAAGCATTTTCTTAACGGCTACGGTCTTGCCGGCACGATCCAGCTTCACAAAATATACGCCGGCATTCAGCCCGCTGACATCCGCCCTGACGGTACGGCGGTAGTCGGCTTCAACCCGTTTGACCACCTTGCCCGTTATGTCAAGAATCTCAATCGTACCCGGAGCATTATCCCGGATGATGATCTGCATGCGGTCTGCGATGGGATTCGGGAAAATGGAAAAGGCATCGCTGTTCAGCTTTGCGCTTATGATACCACTTGAGGGAAGGGTTTCGGCCGGTCCCGTTTCACTTACATCATCCACCCACGGGAAGTATCCCGTTGAATCTGCATATGGATCGGGTGACAGAACGATCTTGTCGATTTTGAAACTGTTCTCCCGGATGTATACGCAAAACTCATGGACGCCGGCTGAGGGCACAATCACATATCCCTGGTCTGCAATGGGATTGCAATAGTAGATCCAGCCCCAGGCACCATCCTCAAAACTGGGTGCATTATGAAAGTTCATGAAAGTCCCCGATTCAGGAATATCGACCCCGAGTCCGACGTGGTACGAATCCGTCCCCCCCGGATTGGCGGCATCGTCTGTCGCCCTGGCCCAGATGTAATGGTTCCCGTCTTCGGTAAAGTTGATCGTATAGACAAGAACTGCCGAGCCTGCAAGCGCGTCTGCCGCAGTGGCGAAGGAACTTCCCGTTACCGCCATCATGGCGCCGGTCCCTGAAAAATCAGCCGGTTCCGTTGTTTCTTCCCATACCACGGCGCCGTTGTCGATGTTATCGGAATAATTCTCCGCCTCCATTACCACCAGTTTGGTCTCGGCGTCCTGCTGGAAATCGAAGCTCTGGGAGCGGGCCACCTGGAAGGAGAATGCAAGCATTGCCAGGATCCCGGCCCAGATCAATTTTGGGTTGATCAGAGTAGATGTTTTTTTCATAGTGTACAGGCATTAGTTAGGGTTAATAAAAATAGTTCATATTAGAATATTTATCAAATATTCCTTTAATTCTTGATTACCAGCGTTTTGCCGGTTCTGATGCCGGACCTGTCCCGGAGTATGACCAGGTATAATCCCCTGCCGGCGCTTATGCCTCCGTCCGTTTTTCCGTCCCAGTATAGCCTGTTCCGGGAGTCCGGAATAACGGATCTTTTCATGCTCCTTACAAGCCGCCCGTTTACATCATAGATCTCCACAAAAACGTGATTCTGGAATCCGTTCCTGAAATCCAGGCAAATTTCTTCTGAAAACGGATTGGGATAGGCGCTGAGATCCGAGACCGGGGCAGGCGTTATATCCGGTACCGATGTGGCCAGGGTGGGTATCCGGTTGTAGTTGTAAAGCAGTTCGATTTCTTCCTTGGAGAGGGGATGCCTGCAGATGATAAATTCGGCCAATTCGCCCCGGTACGGAGAATTCTCATCGATATCGCCCCCGTAATGCTCCGGGTACATATGGTCCGAGTTCCCGATCACCAGGGGCAGGCTCTGGCTGATACCCCCGGTATTATCGGTTGCGGTACTTACGAGACCACCGTTCTTGTAGAGCCTCATAATTTTGGTAAACACATTCCGGATGATCACGACGTGCACCCATTCCCCCGTTACGAAAGTGGGAGTGGTGCTTCCAAGCTCCGTTTTATGATCATTATCGTCCACGGCAAAGCGGAAAATGCCGCGCCGCATTTCCAACCCGAACCATTTCCCGTTGCGCTCGGTTCCCGAAATGGAATTAAAACTTCCCTTATGAAAAATATATACGCTGGAATCGCTCACCTGATCCAGCCTCATCCAGAAGGCGATGCTGAAGGGGTTGTCGTCAAAGGAAATCGTGGGATTGTCGGGGACCTGGATGTGTCCCTGTGGACCCACGTTGGCCAAGCTGATCGAACGGTCGAAGGGTCCCTCGCCGCGCAGGAGGTTATCCACGTTCATCAGGGTCCCGTTGTTTCCGTTTTCGGTCGAATCGTATACGATGATGCCGTCCTCTTCCTTGAACGGCCAGTAGAGGACCAGTTCGGGGACGGCTTCGGAAACGGTGGTGAATTTCCATACTTCCCCGGCGGTGATCCCGTTCTCGTTCAGGGCATCGATCCTCCAGTAGTAATCCGTCCCGAATTCCAGGCTTCCGGTATGGTAGGTTGTAACCGTCGTTGCGGAATCGACGATCTCAAGGGAAGCTTCGCTTTCACCCAGGTAAACGTTGAATGCCAGGGCATAATTCCCCTGTTCCCAGCTAAGGGTGGCACCGGTTATCGAGATTTCCGTCTGGTCGTCCTGCGGGCTGGTCATAACGGCCTGCACGGGTTTGGAACCGGCCGGGAAGGTTTCCGCCCCGTCCGAATAGGCATAGACGGATTCCTCGGAGTCCTTATAGGATTTGATCCTGTAATAGTATTTCGTGGACGGGGTGACCAGGGAATCGATGTATGCTGTAATCCCGGCTGCAACTGTGTCCAGCACGGCAAAGCCGGAGCTGTCAACGGATCTTTCGATGATGAACCCCTTTTCGTCTGTGTTCAAATCGAACCAGTCCAGGTTGATCCTGTATTCCGACCGGGGGTCCGCAGTCACGAATCCCGGCTTCGGCATCCCCGCCGGCCCCAGCGGCAGGCCGTTGAGATAATCCTCCAGGTTCGTGTATCCGTTCCCGTTCTTGTCCCCGTTCCGGTCCGCCGCATCGTTCGGGTTGAGTCCCTCTGCCGTTTCATAATCATCCGGCATTCCGTCGTGGTCTGAATCGGTAGGTGGGGGGAGGCTGTACAGTTTCGGGAAACCCCCGGCATCGCTCTGCCGGGTAAGGATAAAGCCGGTGCTGTCGATCAGGTTCTTGATGGCCCGGAGGTCGGCATCGTCCCGGGTGGGGAAGGACGCCCCGGCATGGCTGACGATTTCCAGGTACGCGTCCTGTGCCGATTGTTCGGGCAGGGGATTGGGTACGGTGAAGGGGACGTCGTACCGGATCGGGATCCCCCCGTTCAGCGGGTCCACGCCCCCGTTCCAGTTGTCGGCCGTCACGCCCGGGTAGCCTGCCACGTAGTTGCCGGTGATGTACATCCGCTTGGTCGGTTCCCCCTGCACGATCCGGTCACGCACTCCCGAACCGGTGGCCGGTCCCGCCTTGTAATAATTATTCACCAGGTTCACCCGGCCGGTGGGACTGGTATATGCGGACTGGTAACCCCAGTTGTAGATCACGTTGTTCCTCGAATCCGTTATGTCCTCGTCGTAGGTATAGGCGTATTTCGGGTGCCGGCTTCCGTTGGTATGGATCAGGTTGTGGTGGTAGGTGGTGTATCCGCCCCAGAGGCCCCCCATGGAATGGCCTTTGTAGTTGAGTCCCTCGCCGATGATGCAATACTGGACCGTGATGTTCTGGTTGCCGTATGCGGAAAAGCACTCGTCGCCTCCCCAGCTCATGGTGCAGTGGTCCAGGATGATGTTCTGGCCGTCGTTGATGTTCAGGGCATCCGAGGAAAGGCCATAGCGGTCCCCCAACCTGAAACGTACGTACCGGATGATGATGTTTTTCCGGGGACTCGATTCCCGGCTGACGATGGTGGGGTAGTCCCTCACGCAGATCCCGTCGCCGGGTGCCGTTTGTCCCGCGACGGTGATGTTATTCCCTCCAAAGAATAACGCCGACTTTAGCTCGATATCGCCGGACACCCTGAAAACCACGGTCCGGTTCGACTGGCTGACGGCATCCCGGAGGGAACCGGGACCCGAATCGTTCAGGTTGGTCACCTCGTAAACGGAGCCCTCGCGCCCGCCGCTGGCGTACTTACCATAACCTTCGGCCCCGGGGAAGGCGGGGGTCTGGGCCTGGATTAACTGAAAACCTGCCAGCAGAAAAATGATGATAGATGAATATAACTTGTTCATAATAGCACTGAATATCAAATGGTTGGTAATGAAAATGAATTCGAGCACATGAAAACGTTTACAAATTAAGATTTTATCGGTTAAATAGGACAGCTATTCCCGGATTTTTTATCAAGGGATGCAGCCTATACCCTGATGGTCCGTTTCCACCATGCACCGGCTGCAAGGGTTGCACCGGGTCTGCTCGTTACGGTCGACATTTCCGGTTTCCCATGACGGCTTGGATCCATATAACGGCCTGTTTTATCAAATCGGGGTGATTCCCCATAGCGGCCCGGTTCCGCTTAACGGTCCGGTTCCGCTTAACGGTCCGGTTCCCCTTAACGGAAGGCGCGATTTATGGCTCAACGTCCGGGTTTCCGCCTCGACAGGTAGAACCATTTGTATACCAGGCCAATAATGAAATAAGGCAGGAAGGGGACGAGCCAGAGGGTCAGCTTGTTGAAAATTCCGGGAATGTACTCCGCCCGGTTCCTGAATAAAGCCCGGATGCCGGCAGCTGCTACATTTTCAGGCTTTTTCACCAATCCCCAGCGTTTGCCCCGGTCGAACCTGAAGGAAGTTCCTTCATTAATTGTCGTATCCGTTGCACCCGGGAGTATACAGGTTACGCGGATGCCCAGGGGTCGGAGTTCGAACCTCAGGGCCCGTGTGAATTTCCGCAGGAATGCCTTGGTGGGACCGTACAGAGAGATCGTTGGATAGGGCATGACCGCCGAGATGGATGAGACGTTGAGTATGTATCCGGTCCCCCGGGCAGCCATCCCTTCCCCGAACAGGCGGCAGAGCATGGCAGGCGTCAGCATATGAATCTGCAGGATGGATCTTACCCGTTCTGGATCTGCGCCTATGGTTTCCCCGTAAATCAGGATCCCGGCGCAGTTGACCAGGACCTCGACCTCCAGGTTGCGTTCCTGGCAGAAACGGAAGACCCGTCCGGCGGCACCTTCCGAAGCGAGATCCATATCTATCGTTTCTACGGATACCTTGCATGTGTTCTCAAGATGTCCCTTCAACAGCGACAGGCGTTCGGGCTGGTTACTGACGGCCACAATGGAATAGCCTCTGCGGGCCAGTTCCGCGGCAATATGCCAGCCGATCCCGGAGGAAGCCCCTGTAACCAGCGCAAACTTCATAACCGGATGATCTATTTGACGCCTCCGTCGACCCGGATCCTGGCTTTTCGCCGGTGGATTTCATCCTCGACCTCGATGGGGACGCATACCTTGTTCACCGGGTTGAAATAGGTCCCGAGCGATCTGGCCAGCACCAGGGCAACCGGGATCCCTATGATCGACAGGAACAGTCCCGCGATCTGGAAGACGGTTATGATGGACAATATCAACCCGAACGGGAAGTAGATGATCCGCACGATAAAACCGAAAGCCAGCCAGAGCTTGTTCTGGTCCGTTTTCAGGTCGCTTTTACGGACCATGGACGACGTGAACGGGGTCAGAAGGAACCGGGACAATTGAAGGAGTCCCAGCCCAATCGGGGCACCGACCACGGTGATCGTAAGCAGTCCCCCGATCAGGAAGGTAAAAAATGCGGACATGAATCCCATGAAGGGTATGTGCCAGATGATGTTTCCAAGTGTTCTCATGTTTTGTTAAAGTTAGCTCATTTATGGATCTTGCACCTTGCTTACGGGAAGGTGCTGCGCCCGTTGTTTGAATTTTATAAGGTCCGGTGATTCAGGTTCCGCCAATTCATAGATAACCAGCAAACGGTCAAGCTCAGCGGTATGCAGGTCGTTTTGAAGTACGGCATTGATCTGTGAATAAAGGATAATCCCGACGAATCCCTTTAACCGGTATAGAAAATCTTCCTTTTCTGGTTCCGAACAAGATAAAATATTTTGATTTAGACTTTGAATTTCTTTCTTCCACCAGTTGGTATCGGGATCGGCTAATTTATCCACATATGCCTGTTTCAACCTCAATTCTTTCTGCAGGTATCCTTCGAATTCCCGGCTGTAATGGTTCCATTCGTGCAACGTTTTAAAATCATCGATCATCTGGGATACCCGGGCCTTGTGCCTATCATCGGGTGAAAAAATCAAGGCCTTCTCGAGAGCCTTTCCGGCAAAGAAAAGGTCGTTTGATCCCAGCAGGCTATCGTATTCCACAAGCATTTTCTCAGAAATCCGGGTCGGGATTCTCCCGGGGAAATCCGGTTCATCCTTCAGTATATAGGCGACCGACTCGTAAATATTCTCCGGAGGGGGCCATTCATGGCCTCCCCTGAAAAAATCTGCCATGTAATCAGGATCATCAGAAAGTCCAGCGAAAGGTGGGATGTATTGCTCCATAAAATTAAAATCCCTGGTGCCCGAAGCCATGTACAACCGTTTATTGCCAATTTTCGTGATTGAACGGCCCGGTCCAGCCCCAAACATAATGACTCCCAGTACTTTGTGGCTCATCCCGTAATAATAAGCCATCCGTGCACCCCCCGAAAATCCCGCTATGATGACCTTATTCGGATCACCACCGTATTTGGTCAGTACATCACCCTCAAGGTGGGAGAGGGACGACTCGAAATCCGGATAATTGTTTCTTATTTTTTCCGAACCTGCAATCATTGCCGGGATATCCGTCAGCGCTTCTGTAAATTTTTCCGCAGCAAGTCTGCCGTCACCATGCGGATCGATCACCAGGATTAACGGAAGTCTTTGCTGATCCGATATATTCTCAGGTACTGATATGAAGTAATGGTGGTCCTGTTCTGTTCTGCAGGAATCCAGGGCCGGCTCGATGTACCTTACCTGCTGTTCACTGGTTCTGGTAGGATTGCATCCGGGCAATAAAAGTACGATCATAAGAATGGGTGCGGCGTAATTCGAAGTTAAGGCAATCATTTACGCGGAAATCTTAATCACATTCAAAATTTAATAAATATACCAAATTGACCGGTAAAGGATACAATCCATGATTTTGTGTTCAGTTAATCATTCAAATATCAAGCGGGCTCCGGACATTGAATTTATTTCTGTTGAGCACATGGGTATATATCATGGTGGTTCGAACGTCCTTATGGCCGAGTAATTCCTGTACCGTACGGATATCATAACCATCCTCGAGAAGATGCGTGGCAAATGAATGACGAAAAGTATGACAGGAGGCGTTTTTGGTTATCTGTGACTTCCGGATCGCATGTTTCACTTCTTTTTGCAAAAAGCTTTCATGACGATAGTGTTGTTTCAGTTCACCTGAACGAGGGTCAAGTGCCGGTTTCCTTGCGGGGAATATATATTGCCAGGCCGGTTCTTTTGAAGCATTTGGATATTTTCTCTCCAGTGCTTCAGGCACCGAAGCGCCTGCAAATCCTTTTAACAGCATATTTTCTTCGAGTCTGATCCTTGACTTTTCTATCTGAATTTTTAACCCTGGTATTAGTAAGTTTGGAAGTATCGTTCTCCGATCGTTATCTCCCTTGCCTGCGCGGACAATTATTTCATTGAGATCAAAGTCAATATCCTTAATTCGCAACTTCATACATTCGGATAAACGCAATCCGCTGCCATACAACAGTGAAGCCATAAGATGAAATTCACCCTGAAGATTCGATAAAACATCCTGTGCCTCATCGCGACTAAAAACCACAGGCAACCGTTTTCCGATTCTTGCATGTTTAAAGTCAAAGGCATCCAGTGAAATATTCAAGACCTTTTTATATAAGAAAACCATGGCGTTCAATGCCTGGTTTTGAGTGGAAGCGGAAACCTTTCTGTCCACTGCTAGGTAAGTGAGGAATTCCGCTATCTCCCTCCCACCCATCTCTTCAGGATGCCTTTTATTATGGAAGATGATAAACCGGTATATCCAATTGATATAGGTTTTTTCCGTACAGTAGCTGAAATGATTTGTGCGAATTACCTCCCTGACATGAGCTAAAAACTTCGAGCCTTTCAATTATATATGGTTTTACAGTATATTTCGACAGGTTCAACTTCTTATACTGCATTTTGCAGCAATAGGCCAAGTCACAACCATGTTACCTATCTTAATGTGGTGATCTTTCAATTATCTGCTTTGTCTAACAGATATTATATAAATGCATATGTCCCTATTGCTCCTTAGCAAATTCAGAAAGCCTGTATTAGAGCCTCAGCTTGGAACTCAGAAATTCTCACAGGTAATACCAGTGTATGTAGAATGAATATATTATTGAATAAGACTAAAATTCTTCGTAATTTCCTTTTACATTCTATTGAGGAAAATAATTCTATATGGGAGTGACGTGGCGAAGCTGTGCAATGCCAGGATAAAAAATCAATTCAACTATACTATACCTTATAATGCAGTAGACTATATGTTCCACAGATCGTATAAATATATTCTCAAAACGATACATTTCGCCCGGCAACGC
>CAZNQG010000063.1:0-19478 GCA_964575235.1 uncultured Bacteroides sp. | reverse complement strand
CCCCCCCCCCCCCCCCCCCCCCCCCCCCCCCCCCCCCCCCCCCCCCCCCTGGGCGAAATGAACGATAATGAAGTCCCCTTCGGGAAAACCGCCTACGAGATCATCCGGGAAGCGGTTGAACCTTACGGCTTCCCGGTCTGCTTCGGTTTTCCGGCCGGCCACCAGGTACCGAACCTCGCCCTGGTAATGGGCAGGGAGGTCTCCCTTGAAGTGGATCCCGGCGGGAGCATCATGGAATACGTAAATTCCTGAGAATTCATGGCCCGGAACCTTGAGATCGGAAAGCAGGGGGAAGAACTTGCCGTCCAATACCTGCTTGGGCGGAATTGGACCATCCTGGAGCGCAACTGGAGGAGCGGGCACCGGGAGGTGGACATTATAGCGGAAACAGGGGACGAGGTAATCATTGTGGAGGTCAAGGCAAGAAAGAGGCTGGGTGCAGAGCGCCTTGAGGAGCACATTACCAGACAGAAACAGAAATCACTCATCCGGTCAGCGGAGGCCTACCTGAAATTGAAACAGCTGGATAAGGAAGTACGTTTTGATGTGATCCTTCTTACCGGTGAGCCGGGAGATTTCCGTTTGGAACATATAGAGGATGCTTTCAGCGCCTGGGAACTGTAGATGAAAATGAACCCGCAGATCACTCATACCTGAGTGACTCCGCCGGGTTGCGGTTGGCAGCCTTCCAGCTCTGCCAGCTGACCGTGATCATGGCGGTCAGTATGGTCAGGAGTCCCGCTGCCAGGAATATCATGGGATTGATTCCCGTCCTGAAAGCGAAATCCTGCAGCCAGGCCCTGACCGCATACCAGGCAACGGGACATGCCAAGAGGAAGGCAATCCCGATCCATTTCAGGAAACTGCGATTCATCATAAGCAGGACATCCCGGCTTTTGGCACCATTCACCTTGCGGATACCAATCTCCTTGCTGCGTTTCTCTGCGAGGAACGATACCAGTCCAAATAACCCGAGCAGGGAAAGCAAGATGGCAATCAGGGTAAAGCTCCCGATGATCCTGGACAAGCGTTTTTCTTCCCGGTAACTCTCGAAGTATTTCTCCCTTACATCAAAATAACTGAAAGGAAGTTCGGGGAACATCTTCTCCCATTCGCTTTCAAGGAAGTCTATGGTTTCCCCGCGTTGCTCCGGCGTAACCCGGAAAGTCAGGAAACCGGGGAAATTATTATGGTCCCCGAAACGATAGACCATGGGACCGATCGGTTCTTTAAGTGTCGAGGTATGGATGTCCTTGATTACCCCGACAACCGGGAATGATTGTCCTTCATGCTTATACCGCATAAATTTACCGTCAATATTATCCCAGCCCAGCATTTTGTATGTGGCTTCGTTAATAATGAAGGATGTCCGGTCGGTACTGTATTCGTGTGAAAAGTACCTGCCCTGGATCATCTTCAATCCGAAAACCTCCAGGAAGTTCTCATCAACCGCCGTGGAGGTGACAAGGCATTCATCGATGGCGGCATCGACGGGTGCAAGGGTAAAGCTGTTCTGGTAATAATAACCGGGGATATTTTCGGTCACCGTTCCCTTGCTGAATCCGTACCTGGAACGGTATGGTTCCACTTTTTCCCGGTACAACCTGACCTTCGAATATGCCTCGCCCTCATCATCCGGGATCCCGCCCACGTTTATGGCCAGAAGATTGTTATTATCGAATCCGAGGTCGGCGTGCCTCATATAGGAAACCTGCCTGTAAATAAACATCTGGAAAATAATCAGGCTGATGGCCAGGGTAAACTGGAAAATGACCATAATGTCCCGGTACAAGCCTGTCCGGGGTTTTATGATTCCCTTGGCCTGGATCAATTCGGCAGGTTCGGTCCCGGTGAATGACCTGCCGGGCAGGTAACCGGTTATGGCTCCGGTCACCAGTAGGGTTGCCCCAAGAATGAGCCAGACGGTCGGATCGGAAAACTGTATGCCCACGGGCCGCTGGGTAAGGGTTTCGATGAACGGCATGCTCAGCTTGCAAATCAGCAGGGATATGGCCAGGCTTCCCAGAACAACCAGGTAAGCAATCCATACATGGAGGCGGATGATCTGCACCGGTCTTGCCCCCTGGATCTGCCGGATTCCTGAATCGATATTGCGCCGGGCGGACTGGGCGGTGGATAGGTTGATGTAATTGATGCAGGCAATCAGCAGGGTCACAAAAGTTATGCTTGCCAGGATCCACAGGTAGGAGCGCGGGACCGGGGGGGAATCGTAATCCAGAACCGATGCGTCGAAATGGGATCCCCTGAAGGGACGGGTAAAAAATGTGCTGCGCCCCAGAAGAAAATCAGGGTAATGACGTTCAGGAATTTCCTGCAGGTGTTCCTCAAAGGCTTCAACAGGGGTGCCCGGTCGTAAGATCACATAAGTCTGCATTCCTCCGTTCCACCAGGCCTCCTTATAATCCGGGCGGACGAAGATCCTTGCCTTTTCAGGCAGCAAGACATCGTACCGGACCGATGAATTTAATGGGACATCTTCGTAAATTCCGGTGACGGTAAGCGGGATGTTCCTGACATAAACCACCTTTCCCAGGGGATCATCCTCCCCGAACAGATCTGCGGCAAATTTGCGGGATACAAAAATACGGTCGGGCGCAGAAGAAAACTCCTCGAGATTTCCTGCGATGATCTCATACCCGAAGATCTCCATGAAATCATGATCCACCGATGCTCCGTTAAATCCTTTGAACTCCCTGTTCTCATATTCGAAAACCGATTCCGAGTACAGCAGATTCCAGATCCCCGCGGTAAGGGCAACTTCCGGGAATTCATCAAGGAGGACCGAAGGGAGAGGGACGGGACAGGAAGTGGAATAGTCGTCCGCTTTCAGATCATGCGTTATGATCTGCAGAATTTCATTCCTGTTTTCGTGGCAACTGTCGAATGAGACCTCATAGGTAATGAGCATAACCATCATGACCACGAGCGTCAAGCCGAGCGACAGGCTTATCAAGTTCAGCAGGGTGAACCGATAGGTGGCCCGGAGGGACTGGATTGCCGATTTTAAATAATACCAGATCATTTTAAGCTATCCTGTTTTAGTGAGAGACTTCCATTGGGATATTTCTGCTGGGATGTTTTTCAGATACGATCCTGCCGTCAAAAAGATTTAAGGTGCGGTGTGCATAGGATGCATCCCTTGCGGAATGGGTTACCATCAGGATCGTGGTGCCCAGCCGGTTCAAGCCGGTGAGCAAATCCATTACCTGGAGCCCGTTTTTAGAATCCAGGTTGCCTGTCGGTTCGTCCGCCAGGATCATTCCGGGCCTGGATACAACTGCCCTGCAAATGGCTACCCTTTGCTGCTGCCCGCCGGACAACTGCTGGGGATAATGTCTTGCCCTGTGGCCGATCTTCATCCGGTCGAGCACTTCCATAACCCTTTCCCGCCGTTCCCTCGCTCCCAGTTTCAGGAAGATGAGGGGCATTTCAACGTTGTCATATACATTCAGTTCGTCGATCAGGTTGAAATTCTGAAAAATAAATCCGATCCTTCCCCTCCTTCTCTCAACCCTTTCCTTTTCCTTTAGTCCGCTTACATCCTCTTCCCTGTAGATATACCGGCCTACGGTAGGATGATCGATCAATCCCAGGATATTGAGGAGGGTTGATTTGCCACAGCCGGAAGGACCCATAATGGCAATGAACTCGCCCTGTTTAACCCTAAGGTTGACTCGGTCAAGAGCCCTTGTTTCAATTTCATCGGTCCGGAACACCTTTGAGAGTCCCTCCGTTTTTATATAGAATCGGTTTTCCATTTCAACCTTTTTTTACCTTGTACTGCAAATAACCAAGAGCTGTGCCATATTAAATAACGGACAGATAATGAGCAGATTACGTTTCGCTGATATTGGACAGGTGTCAAAAAATTTGACATATGCTGTCAAATCATTTGTCATTATAGTAAATTGGCTGTATGAAATCCGGTAATATCCTTGTTGTTGACGATAACAAAAAGATACTGGACGCTCTGAGGATGCTGTTCAGGTACCATTACGAACGTGTTGTAACCTGCAGCAACCCGGAGCGGATCCCGGACCTTCTGGCAAAGGAAAGGTTTGATGTAATCCTGCTTGACATGAATTTCAAGGCCGGGATAAGTTCCGGTAACGAAGGTCTTTTCTGGCTGAAAGAAATTGGCTCGATGCAGCCCGAATCAAGCGTCGTAATGATAACGGCATACGGTGATATAAACCTGGCCATTAAAGCAGTAAAAGCAGGGGCTTATGACTTTATCCTGAAGCCATGGGAAAATGAAAAGCTGCTGGCCACCGTTGATGCTGCATACCGGTTCAGTATGTCAAGGAAGGAGCTGACCAGGCTGAAAGGCAAGGAGAAGGATCTTATTGCGGAATTAAACAGGGCCACAGAAAACATTGTGGGTTCTTCCGCGGCCATTCGCAGGGTTCTTGATATGGCGGCCAGGGTTGCAGCAACCGATGCAAACGTACTGATTACAGGGGAAAACGGCACGGGGAAGGAATTGCTTGCCCGGGAGATACACCGCTTGTCCGCCAGGGCTCATGAAGTCATGGTCAGCGTTGATGTGGGTGCGATTCCCGAAACCCTTTTCGAGAGTGAATTATTCGGGCATGAGAAGGGGGCCTTCACGGATGCGGATGAAATGCGCAAAGGAAAGTTCGAACTGTCCGATAAGGGAACATTATTCCTGGATGAAATCGGCAACCTTGACCTGCCCATGCAGGCCAAACTCCTGAATGTTCTCCAGAACCGGGAACTTACCCGGCTCGGGGGGACCGAACCGATAGGGATCGACATCAGGCTGATCTCTGCAACGAACGCCGACCTGGA
Organism: uncultured Bacteroides sp.; assembly: GCA_964575235.1. GTDB lineage: Bacteria > Bacteroidota > Bacteroidia > Bacteroidales > SM23-62 > SM23-62. Next base: position 14,645 of record CAZNQG010000063.1, on the reverse strand, counting down.
GCAAATGGTCAGGGAAGGATCCTTCAGGCAGGACCTGCTTTACAGGATCAATACCATTGTCATCGATATGCCACCTTTAAGGGAGAGAGATGGAGACATTGAGGAACTGGCCCTTTTCTTCCTTGCCATGTACAGCCAGAAATACGGGCGGAAAGGCATACAAATCAGTCCCTCTGCCATGCGGCAGCTTAAATCCTATACATGGCCCGGCAATGTCAGGGAACTGCAGCATGTCATGGAAAGGGCCGTTATCCTGTCAGATGAAAAATTGCTGGATAACGATGATTTTACATGGAAATCCGGGAAAAAGAAAAAGGAACCTCCCGCTACGCTTGAAGAAATGGAAAGATCCATGATTGAAGAAAGCCTTGAAAAATTCCAGGGAAACCTTACAAAGGTGGCGGCACAACTGGGGATAAGCCGTCAGACCCTGTACAATAAGATCAGGAAATACAAGTAATCCGCAACCCGGAATGTACACCAGGAACCTGCTTATAAAGATTTCTATCCTGATCCTGTTGCTGATCATAACCGTAACGGGTTGCACTATTTTATTCATCGGAAAGGAATATTTTTTCGCAGGCATGCTCATATCTGCGGTGGCGCTGGAATGCTATGGGCTCATCTGGTTGTTCAACCATGCAAACCGGGAAATTGCTTATTTCTTCGATGCCATCCGGAATGAAGACATAAGCCAGTCATTTCCCGAGGATGTGAAGTCCAGAACCCTGCGGGAATTGCACAGGAGCCTGAACCGGGTCAACCGTATCTTTGCTCAAGCCAGGATGGAGAGTGAAACAAACGAACAATTCTATCGCTCGTTGATAAGCCATGCAAGGACGGGTTTGATGGCCGTAAATGAGGAGGGAAGGATTCTGGAGATAAACCCTGCACTTGAGAATATGTTTGCTTCCTACACGCTCAGTGAAATCAATGATTTTAGCAGGATAGATCCCCGCATACCGGGAATGCTGGCCGAACTCGAACCAGGGAAACCGGAGATCATTGCAACCGAGGTGGAAAATGAACTTCAGCAGCTACTGTTCAACAAGGCAGTTCTCCAGGTCACAAACGATCCCATAAGCATCCTGTCCGTAGAAAATATAAAAAGTGAACTTGACCATAAGGAACTGGATTCCTGGATACGGTTGATCCGGGTTCTGAACCATGAGATCGTTAACGCCGTGACCCCGATCTCAACCCTGAGCTCCACCATGCACAACCTGTATCACAAAGATGGCAGCCTGAATACCTCGGGGATCACTGATGACATCATCGCGGATACGGCCGATGCCCTGAGGAGCATCCGGGAACATGCCCAGGGCTTAATGAGTTTTGTGAACTCCTACAGGAGGTTGACCCGGCTGCCGGAACCGGTATTCCAGGAGGTTTTGCTGGATGATTTTATTCACGACGAATTAATCGCACTGAAGGGATACAAAGGGAGTGAAAAAGTTGAAATAAACGTCAAAATCGAGCCCGGCGGACTTTCGATCCTGGCTGATCCGGACCTGCTGCAAAGGGTATTCTCAAATCTCCTGATCAATGCTGTCCAGTCGATGGAAAACTCTGTCCATAAAAAAATACTCATCTCGGTATCAACGAACTACCACAACCGGACTATTATTAAGATCACCGACTCGGGAGAAGGGATCCCGGAGGATCATCTGGACCAGGTTTTTGTGCCATTCTTTTCAACCAAGGAAAACGGTTCCGGCATAGGCCTGAGCCTCAGCCGGCAGATCATGCAGTTGCACAAGGGGGAAATCAGCATCAATTCACAGGTTGGAAAGGGTACTGAGGTAAGCCTGGTATTTTGATGAAACTTCTGCTATCACCAATGAACATCTCTACAAGCTTTTTTAGTGATCTTTTATATAACTTTGAAGTTAACACGTATGATTGATCTGCTCGTATGAGGAGTTCTGTTTGCATGTGGATTCTGTTACTGGCAACCCTGAGCTTATCAGCACAGGATGAAGTTCATATGTTAGCCGGTTACCATTACGAGGGAAAAATTCTGTCGGAAACAGAAAATAAGGTAATTATGAGGCGGCATGATAATACAACCGCCACCATTGCCAAACCTGAGATATGGAAAATAGTCTACGGTAACGGAACGGAAGTTATTCTAAATGAATCAACCGAGGAACTTGAAGCAAGGGTAGGGAAGATCGATCGCCGGGAAACCCTGGAAGACATAATTGAGAACGGGAGGGGCGAGGAGGCAGAAGTGGCCTATTACTTCCTGATCAGGAAGGGTTACCAGTACGAATTCCGCGAAAAAAATCTATCCGATTTCCTTGAACGTTTCCCGAACAGCAAATACCGGCGAGAGCTCGCAACCATGACGCGTTTCAAGAAAGAATTCAAAAAACATGCAGAGATCGGATTCAAATGCGAAAGCCCGTATACCCCCGAAGTGATTGACAGGAAAACGAATTTTAACCTGGAATTCACCAACCCGCTGAGGGAATCCCACACCCTGGAGATCGATGTTGGTTTAAAGTTTATCAGAACCTATGGTAAAGGAGCAAAATTGAAGAATGCAGAGGAATGGAAAAATGAATACGATATCAGCTTTATCCCGGACGATTCATCCGAACCGGTTGTAATCAATGGTCAATACCAGCCTGGGGATGATCAGGGGGGTAATCCTCATATGATATTTTTAAATAGTCTTAGGGTAGGGGATCTGAACCTGAATGGTCAGGTTCAGATTGGGACCTATATTAGCAGGGACGATGGCGAATACTTCATTAATACCGACATTCAGGTTGATTATCATAACTGGTAAAAATTTTACGAATCCGGCACTGGAATTACGGGAGCAGCAACCGATTACTGGATGTGTCTAATTGAATAATTGATGGAAAGTATCGGGAGTAATCAGAGTAAATGAGTGCTCGGGGTATGAACTGCTAAATACCTTCGGAATAGTAACCCTTTTAGCGTCAGCATATTTAAATTCAAAGGCATGCAACATACCTCCATACTCTTCTATATAATCGATCTCCTGTTGGTTGTAAGTACGCCAGAAGTAAGTATTGACAAATTTCCTGTTGTTCTCAAGGTATTTCCTCCTTTCCAGGATGCAAAAGTTTTCCCACAGACCGCCTGTATCATTTCTTAGTGCAATAGGATTAAAGTTTTGTATTAAACTGTTCCTTATTCCCAGATCATAGAAGTAGATCTTCTGTGTTTTGCTTATTTCGTTTCTCAAATTTCGGGCAAAAGCACGCAGCCTGAAAATAACAAAGCTCTTTTCCAGCAATTCAATGTATCTTAAGACAGTATGTGAATTCTGTTTTAACAGGCTTGCCAGTTCATGCAATGAAACCTCTGAACCGAGCTGCAAAGCCAGTGCACGCAACAAATCAATAATAAGATCGGGCTTCTTGATGTTTTGATATTGCAATACATCTTTATACAGGTAATTGCTGGCAAGTTCGTTTAATTCTTCAATGGAATCTTCTTCGTTCTTATCATATACCTCCGGGTATAAACCGAACCGCAAAAATCCATCCAGTTTAGCCTTGAGATCTGTGAATGAAAAAACCTGGGTGATTTCATTAAATGAAAACGGAAAAAGCGTATATTTTCTCATTCTCCCTGTGAGAGGTTCACTTATTTCACTGGCCAGATCGAAGCTGGACGAACCAGTGGCAATAATCTGAGTTTCAGTGAATGTATCTGCAATAATCTTCAATATCAGTCCAATATCTCGGATAGACTGCGCCTCATCCAGAACTACGAGCCTATGGGCACCTAAGATATTTTTTAGTTTTTCACTATTGGTAGTTTCCAGTGCGGTTTTATATTGTAGCAATTCACAATTGATGTATTTGCTCTCCGGAAACTCCTTCAGAATTTGTTTTGCCAGGGTAGTTTTCCCAACCCTTCTTGCCCCAAAAATTATGATGACCTTACCTTTGAAAAGGTTTTTCTGAATATGACTTTGTATATCACGTAGAATATGCATTGACTATCAAAGAAAGTAATACAAATGTATTAATATTTTACATGAACTGCAAAAATTAAGATTAAAATCTGAAGTATACTTCAAATTTTTCACAGTATAGAACCACATACTAGCCAGGTGTATAGCACTTCACCGGGATAACTCTAAAGACTCTGGCAGGTTATCACGGTTTGTGACAAGCTTCTTCCAGATACGGGAAGGCTCCAAAATAGTTATTACTTATACAAGATATGTCCTAAATTGTATCTGCGAATTATGTCATTATGAATGTAGAAGAGATCCGCGAATACTGCATCTCCAAACCCGGCGTTACCGAAGGCTTCCCCTTCAATGATACGGCCCTGGTCTTCAAGGTGGCCGGGAAGATGTTCGCCCTGCTCGACCTGTCAGAAGACAGAAGGGGGATCAGCCTTAAATGCGATCCGGGACTGGCGATCGAACTGCGGGAGCAGTATCCTGAAGTGACCCCTGCCTATCATTTCAACAAGAAACACTGGAATACCGTTGCCACGGAGGGGAGCATCACGGACCAAAAGCTCATGGAGATGATCGACCATTCCTATGAACTGGTCGTAGGGGGACTTCCGAAATCCAGGCAGTCGGAACTTTAAGGGCATTCCCCGGTCCCGGACCGGCAATCGGCCTATTCCACCATGAGGTTGCAGCCGCGGATGTCGCTGTTGTCGAACCTGCCCAGGACCTCGAATCCTCCGTCCCCGGTTAGCTTCCCGATATCCTGTGTGGCGATGAAAGCACAGGAATGAACGTTGGCCAGGTCCACGATGTTGATCCCCCCGGAACGCCCACCGGTCATCAGGGAAAGGGGATCGTAGGGGTCCCGGATCAGTACCCTCATCCAGGGGGGACAGAAAAAGATGCCGTCGGATCCGGAATAGGCCTGAGAAAGAAGTTCGGTCATACCGTATTCGGAATGGACCCGGGGGATCCCGAATCCCTCCTTCAACAGCTCATGCAACTCTCCCCGGGTCATTTCCCTGCGCCGGCCCTTCATGCCGCCCGTCTCCATGACCAGGGTGTGCTTTAATTCGAGGGCTTTTTTTTCCGCAAGGTCCGCAAGGGCGAAACTTACACCGAGAAGAATGGCCGGCTGTGCGGAGGCTTCAAGATCCATCAGGCAGTCCGCGAGTTCATCCACATTATCCAGGTAGAACCCGGACCGGGGGTGTCCGCTCAGGCGGATCAGCTCGCCGGCCATAAAGGCAAGGGAAGAGTTTTTCCGTTCAAGGTAGGACGGCAGGAGGGCCAGGATGCAGTAATCCTCCGGGGGACCGTAAAACCGTTCGAATCCCGCACGGAGAACCTTTTTATAGTGACCGGCGTCGCAGACATGGTGCTTGCTTGCCAGGACAGCCGTGGTCCCGCTGCTTTCAAATACAATCTCGGGCCGTTTATTCCCGGACACCACAGCGTGATCCCTGAAGAATTCAACCGGAAGGAAAGGGATTTGCACCGGTTCCTTCACTTTGGCAGGGGAAATGCCGATCAGCTCCAGGTAGCGGGAATATACCGGGTTTTCGGCGGACTGGTACCGGAACGTTTCCATGGCCAGTTCACGGAAACCCGCCTCGTTGTGTATCCCGAAAATGCGCTCTGAAGCCGGTCCTTTCATATTCCAAAATTATGCAACTCCTGCGAGAAGGGAAAACCCGGCAAATGGCAGGCCACAGTTATCATCGTCTCGCTGCTGCCTTTTGGGCAGTAACCCAAAAGAGAGGCAGCTCGATCGACGATGGCTGCAGCCTATATAACGAAAGGATCTTATCCCCGGATGGCCTTGATGCCGGGCAGTTCCTTGCCTTCGATGTACTCCAGCATGGCCCCGCCGCCGGTGGAAACATAGCTTACCCGGTCCGCCATGTTGTATTTGTTGACGGCCGCGACCGAGTCTCCTCCCCCGACCAGGCTGAAGGCTCCTTTCGAGGTTGCCCCGGCAATGGCTTCGGCCACGCTCAGGGTGCCTTTCTGGAAGTTTTCCATTTCGAACACCCCCATGGGCCCGTTCCACAGAATGGTTTTCGAGGCCTCGATGGTCTGGGCGTAAAGCCGGATCGTTTCCGGGCCTATGTCGAGTCCCATCCAGTCATCGGGGACTTGGTCGATGGGTGTGATCCTGGTCTCAGCATCGTTTTCGAAACGGTCGGCTGCAACGTTGTCGACGGGCAGAAGCAGGCGGATTCCCTTCCGGGCGGCTTTATCCATAAGTTCCCTCGCCAGGTCCAGTTTGTCTTCCTCGCACAAGGATGCGCCTATCCTGCCGCCGCGTGCCTTGATGAAGGTGTAGGTCATACCCCCGCCGATGATCAGGTTGTCGCATTTTTCCATCAGGTTCTCGATGATCAGGATCTTGTCCGAGACCTTCGCCCCGCCCATGACGGCCGTAAAGGGTTTCCGGGATTCATGCAGCACGCGGTCCATGCTTGCCAGCTCGCTGCCGATCAGGTAACCGAAAAGGCTGTCGTGCGGGAAGAACTTTGCCACGATGGTGGTGGATGCATGGGCACGGTGGGCAGTACCGAAAGCATCGTTGACATATACATCCGCACCTTCGCCGAGCTTACCGGCAAAACTTTCATCGCCTTTTGTTTCTTCCTTGTGGAAGCGAAGGTTTTCAAGCAGGAGAACCTCGCCCGGCTGCAGGGATTTTTTCATCTGCAGGGTTTCGTCGCCGATGCAGTCCCCTGCAAATTTCACCTCCCGGCCGAGCAGATCGGAGAGAACCGGGACCACATGCCTGAGGGAGAACTTCTCTTCCGGACCTTCCTTGGGTCTTCCCAGGTGGGACATCAGGATGGCGGAGCCCCCCGATTCCAGGATCTTCCGGATGGTCGGAAGGGCTGCCCTGATCCGGGTGTCGTCGGTAACCTCGAAGGATTCGCTCAGGGGTACGTTGAAGTCCACTCTCACAACGGCTTTTTTACCTTTAAAGCTATAGCTATCAATCGTTTGCATTGCCATTTACTGGATTTTGGTTTGCGGTTCGCCAAAGTTAAAAAAGTATTTTAATTTTACCCTCAATCTGAATGTATAATCCTGGATTTTGCGGTTCTCGGAGGTAGCAGGACATAGCGATTTGAAAAAGCGATTGGTGCAATCCGTCACGGAAGAACGGGTGCCGCACGCGCAGCTTTACCATGGGCCCGAAGGGACGGGGGGCCTGGCCCTGGCCCTGGCCTATGCAAGCTACCTCTCGTGTACGGACCGCCAAGAGGGTGATTCCTGCGGGCAGTGTGACTCCTGCAGGAAATACGATAAACTGGTGCATCCCGACCTGCATTTTGCTTTTCCCGTATTCACCACCAAATCGGTTTCCAGCAATCCCGTGAGCGATGACTTCCTGGCCGAATGGCGCGAGGCCCTGCTCCGGAATCCATACATGACCCTGAACGAATGGTACGCTCATCTGGGACTCGAGAACAAGCAGGGCCTGATCAACAAGCACGAAAGCGCGGCCATACTCCGCAAACTCAACCTCAAGGCTTTTGAATCAGATTTCAAGGTGATGATAATCTGGATGCCGGAAAAAATGAACGCGGTGGCTTCGAACAAGCTCCTGAAGATGATCGAGGAACCTCCCCCCCTGACGGTGTTCCTTCTGGTGGCGGCCGATACGGGACGGATCCTTCCAACGATCCTGTCCAGGACCCAGATGATCCGGGTTCCAAGGATCGCAGACAGGGACCTGCTGGCCGCACTGAAAAGGACCTATTCCCTGGACGAAGAAAAGCTTCAAAATGCCGTTCACCTTGCGGATGGAAGCTACAGCACTGCCGTCGAGATCCTGAACCGAAACGAGGAAATTCAATACCAGCTCGAATTGTTCATCCGGATCATGCGCCTGGCATACAGCCGGAAGTTCCAGGAGATCTTTGAATGGGTGGAGGAACTATCATCCCTTGGAAGGGAACGGCAGAAGGCTTTTCTGAGCTATGCACTGAGGATGGTACGGGAAAACTTCCTGCTGAACCTGAAACAGGAGGAACTGGTACGGATGAATCCCGATGAGGCTGAATTCTCCGGGAAATTTTCCGCCTTTATCCAGGAGGGCAACACGCCTTCCATCGTAAAGGAACTCAACGATGCCTACCGGCACATCGAGGCCAATGCCTATGCGCGGATCGTGTTCCTGGATTTTGCCCTGACCCTGGTGAAGCTCATCCGTTAGAACGGGGTACGATGGAAAATTGTTATTTTTGTTTGCATGAAAGACAGCGGGCACATATGCGATAACCGTGGAGACTTGCAGGAAATGACCTTCCATGCCCGATGCGGCTGCAGCAAGCTGGCCACATACGACTGGCTCGGGGACATCCCTAAAATCCAGCCTTTCTCCGACATCATTGAGGTCCGGTTTAAAAACACCCGGAAGGGGTTCTACCGGAACGTCCATGAAATCCTGTTCAGGGCCGGGGATGTGGTCGCCGTGGAAGCTTCACCGGGGCATGATATAGGGGTTGTATCCCTGACCGGGGAACTGGTGCTGAGGCAGTTACACAAGTACGGCATTGACCCGGACTCGGAGGACCTTAAAAAAGCATACCGTAAGGCAAAGTCCGTCGATATTGATAAATGGAAAGAAGCCATTGCCCTGGAGCACGACACGATGATCCGGTCCCGCAAAATCGCCGAAGACCTCAAGCTGGAGATGAAGATCGGGGACGTCGAGTACCAGGGCGACCTTACCAAGGCCATTTTTTACTATATCGCCGATGAGCGGGTGGATTTCCGGGAGCTGATCAAGGTCCTGGCAGATGCTTTCAGGGTACGCATCGAGATGAGGCAGATCGGGGCCAGGCAGGAGGCCGGGCGGATCGGAGGCATCGGTTCCTGCGGCAGGGAGCTTTGCTGTGCAAGCTGGATTACCAATTTTGTGTCGGTGACCACAAACGCGGCCCGTTACCAGGAGGTGTCGCTGAATCCTCAGAAACTTGCCGGGCAGTGCGGAAAGCTGAAATGCTGCATCAACTACGAACTCCAATCCTACCTGGATGCACAGAAGGATTTTCCGGACCGGAACGTCGTGCTGGAGACCGAGGACGGTCCGGCCTACTATCAGAAAACCGATATTTACAGGGGACTTTTCTGGTACGGCTATGAAAAGGAGAATGCCTCCAACCTGATCCCCGTTCCCGTTGAACGCGTCCGCGACGTCATCGAACTCAATAAAAAGGGCAAGAAGGTCAGGTCCTTGCTGGAGGCGGGATACGGCAAACCCCGCAAGCTGGATTTTCAGAACGACATCGTCCGGGACGACGTCACGCGTTTCGACCAGCAGCAATCCAAAGGCAAGCGAAAAAAGAAAAGGAAAAAGAAGAATCCCGACAGATCATGATAAAGATGCCGAAGAATCCCGGCAAACTGTGCGCCTTCCTATGCTGGCTGGCCATCGCCGCGGCAGTTACTTCCTGTGACCCGGACCGGGTCTACGAAAAGAACATCCGGATCCCGGACGGGATCTGGCACCGGGACAACATCGTACGGTTTGAGCTGCCGGTAGGGGATACCATCCGCCCCTACAACCTGTACGTCAATGTGCGCAATACCAGCCTGTACCCGATGAGCAACCTGTATATTTTCATTACCACCACCGCACCCTCGGGCCACTCCGTTAAGGATACCGTGGAAATCATCCTTGCCGATGAGAAAGGGAAATGGCTGGGCAGCGGACTCGGGGATATATGGGACCTGCAGCAGGCCTATAAGAAAAACGTCCGGTTCGCCCAGCGCGGGGTGTATACATTCGAATACGAACAGGCAATGCGGACCGAAAAGCTGCCATTTATTCTTGACGTGGGACTCCGGGTGGAAACGGCGGACTAGTGGGCAAGGGGAAAATCAGCAAGTTTGAGGAGATGAAGACGTTCCGTAACGTTTTCCAGCCGCCCTTTGAGGAGGTTTTCAGGCGTGATTTCAGCCTCAAGGGACGCTGGGCGCCTGAGCATTTCGGGAACAGCCATCCCATCGTGCTGGAACTGGGCTGCGGCAAAGGGGAATATACCGTGGGACTCGCGGGTATTTTCCCCGATAAGAATTTCATCGGCGTGGACATCAAGGGTGCCAGGATATGGACCGGAGCCCGGCAGGCCCACCTGGAAAAGATCCCCAACGTGGCCTTCATCCGGACCCGGATTGAATTCATCCATTCATTCTTCGGCCCGGGCGAGGTGGAGGAGATATGGCTGACCTTTCCCGATCCCCAGCTTAAAAAGCGAAGGAACAAGAAACGGCTGACGGCCGCCCGTTTCCTTAATCTCTACAGGGAATTCCTGGTGGACGGGGGAACGGTACACCTGAAAACCGACAATGCAGTGCTATACCGGTACACCCTGGACCTGGTCAGGGCCAATGACCTGCCACTGGATTTTGCCACGGAAGACCTTTACGGGAGCAGGCAGGTGGACATGGTACACGGGATTCGCACTTTCTATGAGAAGCAATTCATCGGCGAGGGAATGAACATCCATTACCTCAGATTCAGGCTGCCGGGCGACCGGGTCATCCGGGAGCCGGACGCAGCGGAAAAATGAAACGGAAGACGGGATTCAGCGGGGACTTCTTCGACCGGGTTTACCGGGTGGCCAGGCAGGTGCCCCCGGGCAGGGTTACCACCTATGGCGCCATTGCCCGCTATATCGGCTCACCCCAGTCCGCCCGGATGGTGGGTTGGGCCATGAACGGTTCCCATTCGCAGGAGGAGTACGTGCCGGCCCACCGGGTGATCAACCGGAACGGGATGCTTACGGGCAAGCATCATTTCGGTGGATCAAGGGTAATGCAGGAACTGCTCGAAAGCGAAGGAGTGGAGGTAAGGGACGACCGCGTGGTGCGTTTCCAAACCCTGTTCTGGGACCCCAATACGGAATTAATCTAAATAAAAATCATTATATTTAGGCCTTATTTTTTTAATTAAAAATTACACTTGAAAATGCCGTACCAGGAAGAAAAGGTACTGGCCGTATTACGGAAGGTGAAATACCCCGGGAAGGACCAGGATATCGTTGAGCTTGGACTAATCAGCGATATATGGTCGGAAGGCCGGAAGCTGGGTTTCACCATCCTGTTCGAACGCTCGAACGATCCGGTTATACCTTCGATCCGGAAGGCCTGTGTGAAGGCCCTGAAGAAATACCTGGATCCGAAGGTGGAAATTGAAGGAAACATACAGGTCAAGGCAAAACGGACGATCGAAGCCCAGCAGATCCTCCCCGGGGTGAAAAACATCATCGCCGTGGCATCGGGCAAAGGCGGCGTGGGTAAGTCCACGGTTGCCGTAAACCTGGCCGTTGCAACGGCCGGGGCGGGACATGGGGTCGGATTGATCGACGCGGACATCTTCGGTCCCTCCATACCCAAGATGCTGAATGCCGAAAACCGCCGCCCTTCGGTTGAGGTGGTGGATGGAAAGGAGATGATTGTTCCGCTGGAAAGTTACGGCGTCAAGCTTTTGTCGATTGGCTTTTTTATAGATCCACAAGATGCCGTGGTCTGGAGGGGGCCCATGGCAACCAATGCACTGAAGCAGTTTATGAGCCAGACCAACTGGGGCGAGCTCGATTATCTCTTCATCGACCTTCCGCCCGGCACCAGCGATATACATCTGACCATGGTCCAGGAGGTTCCGGTCACCGGGGCGGTCATCGTAACCACGCCCCAGCAGGTTGCCCTGGCCGATGCCATAAAGGGGATCAACATGTTCCGGGGAGACCGGATCAACGTGCCGGTACTGGGACTGGTGGAGAACATGGCATGGTTCACGCCGGCCGAACTACCGGACAACAAATACTATATTTTCGGGGAAGGCGGCGGGGTAAGGCTTGCCGAGCAATTCGGGGTTCCCTTGCTCGGCCGGATACCGATCGTGCAGAGCATCTGCCGGGGCGGGGACGAAGGAAAACCCGAAGTTCTGAACCCGGGGTCTCCCGTTGTAAGGGCATTTGAAGACCTGGCCGCAAACGTGATACGGGAGACCGAGCGCAGGAATGCGGAACTGCCTCCCACACGGATTGTTGAAATCAAGAAGACCTAGCATCATAATTTCGATGTCATGACCGAAGAAAAAAGAAACGATCTGAGACGAAGGATCAATGCAACGCTTGACAAGATCCGTCCCTACCTGGAGGCAGACGGGGGCGGGATAAGCCTGGAAGAAGTCACCGACGACATGGTCGTCAAGGTAAAACTGCACGGTGCCTGCGAAGGCTGCCCCTTCAGTTACCAGACCCTGAAAGCCGGGGTGGAACAGGCATTGATCAAGGAAGTTCCCGAGATCCGGCAACTGGTCGCCGTAGATTAGAATCCCCCGGACAACCGGAACACCCGCAGTTTATATTGTCCCTGTCCCGAACAATCGGGACGGGGATTTTTTCGTTTGAGTTTAATACATTTGTGTTGCCTTGAAACAGCGCATCCTGATATATTTTATACTTCCGGCCTTTCTGCTTGGAGTACTTGGAGCATGCAGCACGGAGAAGAATACCCTGGTCACGCGGACATACCACAACGTAACTTCCAGGTACAACATATTCTTCAACGGGAACGAGAGTTTCAAGAGGGGACTCAAACGGATGGATGAATCGCATGTGGATGACTTTACTCGCATCCTTCCGGTATTTATCTACGGTGACGAACAAACCGCCGGTGCCGTCGCAGCGGATATGGAACGTGCCATACAGAAGGCCACCAAGGTGATCACCCTGCATTCCATCACGGTCAAACCAGAGTTCAAGGGCGGTCCCCAATCCGAGAAACAAAAAGAATTTTACACCCGCAACGAGTACAACAAATTCGTTCCCGATAACTACCTCCTGATGGGCAAGGCCTACCTGTTCCGTCATGATTTTCACCTGGCACTCGAAACCTTCAAATTCATCATGACCGAATACGCGTACGACGATATCGTCTGGGAGACCCAGATCTGGATTGCACGCACCCACAATGAACTGGAGGAATACGATGAATCCGAAGACATCCTGGAGGTCCTGTCCGGCGCCCAGGAATTCCCGCCCAAACTCACCCCGGACCTCTACTCCACATATGCGGACCTGTATATGAAGCAGGAAGATTACGAACGGGCCATCGAACCCATGACCAGGGCGGTCCGGAATGCAGGCAGTAAAGATGAAAGGGTACGGTGGACCTTCATCCTTGCACAGCTTCATCAGGAACAGGACGATCCCCAGGAGGCATCGGATTATTACCGGCAGGTGATAAAGATGAACCCTTCCTATGAAATGAGCTTCAATGCACGAATCAACCGTGCCGGCGTATTCATTGCCGGTGAAGATAATGCCAAAGAAATCAGGGATGAACTGAATAAGATGCTGAAGGATGACAAGAACAGGGAATTCAGGGACCAGATCTATTATGCCATAGGGAACGTCTATTTCCGCGAGGGGAACATCGCGGAAGCCTTGAACCGTTACAAGATGTCCTCGGCTGTCAGCATCAGCAACACCCGGCAGAAAACAACCTCCTGCCTGACCATAGCGGATATTTATTACGAAAGACATAATTACGAAATGGCGGACATGTACTACGATTCCGCCATGGTATACCTTACCCAGGAATACCCCGACTATGATGCGATCGTATCAAAGACCAAGGGCCTTGGCACCCTGGTGGAAAACCTGAAGGTAGTTCAGCTTGAAGACAGCCTGCAGATGCTCGCCAGGATGCCCGAGCAAGAAAGGCTGAGCGTGATCGACAGCATCATTGCAAGAATAACCCAGGAAGAAGCCCTGGCCAGGGAACGCGAGATGGATGCCATGAGAGACCAGCAGTTCAACCGCATGGCCCTGAACGAGAGCCAGAGGACGGGCTATACGGCTGACCAGAGCGGGAAATGGTATTTCTACAACCAGGCAGCAAAAAGTTTCGGGCAGCCCGAGTTCCGCATGAAGTGGGGGAACCGGAAACTGGAGGACAACTGGAGGCGGTCCAACAAAAGCGAGATACGGTTTGAAACGACCCAGGAAGAGGAAGCAAGCGACACAAGCGGGGCCATCCGGGAACAGGCCAAGATCCTCAGCAACAAATCCAGGGAATTCTATCTGCAGGACATCCCGCTGACGGATTCCATGATCGAACTGTCGAATAAAAGGATCGTCGAAGGGCTTTACAATGCAGGGAACATATACAAGAACGACTTGCATGATTATCCGCGCTCGAAGGAGACCTACGAGGAACTCCTCGACCGTTTTCCGGCAAACCCTTATACCCTGAGCACCTATTACCAGCTTTACCGCATTTACGACGAGGAGAAAGACCTGCCCATGGCAAACCTATACCGGGAATCCATCGTACGGGAATTCCCGGAAAGCCAGCCGGCCCAGCTTTTAACCAACCCGAACTACATTGCGGAACTTCAGGCAAAGGAAAACGAGGTGAACCGTTTCTACCAGGAAACATACGACATGTACCTGAGCGGCGATTATACCGGTGTGATACGAAACGCGGACGAAGCCCTGGTACGGTTCGAGGGCGATCCCGTAATACCGAAGTTCCAGTTCCTGAAAGTTCTTTCCATAGGGCGCACCGAGGATATCCTGGTGTTTACCGAAGCGCTCGACAGCCTGTCCGGAAGCTCCGCCGATCCCGAAATCGCCGAAAGATCCGCCGCCATCCTTGCCTACATCATGGACACGGA
>CAZNQG010000062.1:0-19629 GCA_964575235.1 uncultured Bacteroides sp. | reverse complement strand
ATCCAGTTCCAGTTCGATCAGGGAGATGAACTGCAGGAGCTGTTCCCTGAGTTTGGACAGCTCGGACGAGAAACCGCCACGCATCTGGTTCATGGCAAGCCGGTGGGATGCGGCGGAACTGCTGGCGATCAGGTCGGCCACGGCCTCGGCCTGGGAAAGGTCCATTTTGCCGTTCAGGAAAGCCCGCATGGTGAATTCCCCGGGTTCGGCCAGGCGGGCCCCGGCCGAAACCAGCAGTTCCAGGATCTTTTGCTGGATGTACAGGGCACCGTGGCAGGATATCTCGATCAGGTCCTCGCCGGTGTAGGAGTGAGGGGCCCGGAACAGGCTGATGAGCACCTCGTCGATGAGCTCTTCCCCACTTACGATATTGGCCAGGTGAACGCTGTTCGCCGGGAGCCTGTCCAGTTCCTTGTCCCCGGAAGGGAAACGGACCAGCTTTGAGGCGACCTCGTAACATTGTTTTCCCGAAAGCCGAAGCACGGAAATAGCCCCGTTGCCTTTGGGTGTTGCTATGGCGCATATGGTGGCATCGTCGATCATCAACGGCAGGCAGTTTCCATTTGCATGAAAACGAATTTAGTGAATAATTCATTACTTTTGGGTCCTGTACAAATTCCAAAACCAATTTCATGAGCGTACTTGTCAACAAAAACTCCAGGGTGATCGTGCAGGGATTCACCGGGAGCGAGGGCACTTTCCATGCGACCCAGATGATCGAATACGGGACCAGCGTGGTCGGGGGGGTGACCCCTGGAAAGGGTGGAACAAGCCACCTGGACCGCCCCGTCTTCAATACCGTTGCGGAAGCCGTCCGGGAAACCGGTGCCGACGTATCGGTCATTTTCGTGCCCCCTGCCTTTGCGGCCGATGCCATCATGGAGGCTTCGGATGCCGGGATCAAGGTGATCGTCACCATCACGGAAGGCATTCCCACGCAGGACATGGTGAAGGTGAAGGAGTACCTGTCGGACAAGGACTGTCGCATGGTGGGGCCCAACTGTCCCGGGGTAATCACTCCGGAGGAATGCAAGGTGGGGATCATGCCGGGCTTCATCCACAAAAAGGGAACGGTCGGGATCGTATCCCGGAGCGGAACGCTGACATACGAGGCGGTGGACCAGGTGACCAAGCTGGGAATGGGCCAGTCCACCTGCATCGGGATAGGGGGCGACCCCATCATCGGGACCACCACCCTGGATGCCATAAAGCTGCTGATGCTGGATCCCGGGACAGAAGGGATCATTATGATCGGGGAGATCGGCGGCAGCATGGAAGCCGACGCTGCTTACTGGGTGAAGCAGCAAGGCACCAAGCCCGTGGTCGGGTTCATCGCTGGACAGACCGCACCCAAGGGGCGCAGGATGGGACATGCAGGAGCGATCATTGGCGGAAAAGACGATACGGCGGCGGCCAAGATGAAGATCATGGGCGAATGCGGGATCCACGTGGTGGAATCCCCTGCCGATATCGGGATGAAAATGAAGCAGGCCCTGGGGAAATAGGCATTCCCGTGAAAAACCGGGATCACAGGTGGCAATTCAAATCATTAAATCCATTACCTATGAAATTACTTGAAGGAAAAGTTGCCCTGGTAACCGGGGCCAACCGCGGAATCGGCAGGGCCATTGCCCTGGGACTGGCCGGGGAAGGGGCAAACATTGCATTCACGGACCTGGCGATCGACGACAACACCCGTTCGCTGGAGGCAGGACTTGCCGCCCTGGGTGTTAAGGGTAAAGGATATGCCAGCAACGCCGCCGTCTATGCCGAAACCGAAAAGGTGGTCGGAGAAATTGTGGCTGAACTCGGCACCATCGATGTCCTGGTGAACAATGCCGGCATCACCAAGGACACGCTCCTGATGCGCATGACCGAGGAACAGTGGGATGCGGTGATCAACGTCAACCTCAAATCCGTATTCAATTTCACCAAGACCGTGCAGCCGGTCATGCTCAAGGCGAAATCCGGGTCGATCATCAACATCAGTTCCGTGGTAGGTGTGGCCGGGAATGCCGGACAGGCCAATTATTCCGCATCCAAGGCGGGCATCATAGGCTTTACCAAATCCGTAGCCAAGGAGGTCGGCTCCAGGAACATACGCTGCAACGCCATTGCACCCGGGTTCATCATTACCGAGATGACCGACAAGCTTCCCGACGAAGTGAAAGAGGCCTGGATCAAGGCCATACCCCTTCGCAGGGGAGGTACACCGGAGGATGTAGCCAATGCATGCATCTTCCTGGCCTCCGATCTCTCCTCGTACATCAGCGGGCAGGTGCTCAACGTTTGCGGTGCCATGCAAACCTGAGGCAGGAATGGAATGAATCCGTGCCCGGAGGCGGAATGCATTCCGCTTGCTGTCGTGGGTCCGTGCCTTAAGGTACGAGTTGAATAATGTTTAAATGACGAGCGGATGGATGGAAGCAATGGCATGAAAGAACGGATGGCCATCGTCCGGCGGCCGTTTCTTGCAATCCTTTTTTTGGCAGCCGGATGCGTACCCATGGCGGAAATCGACATTCGGGTGCTGGACCCGGCCGAGTTGACCCTTCCACTTAGTGTACAGCAGGTTGCCTTCATGAACCGGGCCGTATTCCCCCATATCCTGAAGAACGATACAAGCGGGTGGACCAAACAGGAATACTACATCCTTGATACCATCGTAAATAACTGGATATTTCAGGGCGTCCGTTCCGCCATGATGGAATCCCCCCTGTACGACCTCGACACCATCCGGGTGATACGTTCCCGCCGCAGGGACACAACCACGGTCCTGGATCCCCTGACCGTTGTGCAGATGCAAATGATCAAACAGGTACATCCCGCCGATGCCGTTATCTCACTGGAATACTATACCCTGTACGACAGCATCGGCGTAACCTACAACGCCATTGAAGGAAGGTACGAGGCCTACCTGGGCATCTATACCACCGTGGCCTGGAGGATATATGACCTGGCCCGGGACACCGTCATCGATGAATACGCATTTAAGGAAACGTCGGACTGGGTTGCATTCGCGGATGGTTATAAATCCTCTCTCGCAAAACTGCCCGAGACCATCGATGCCATCCGGGCGGCCGCATTCACAGTGGGTGAAAAGTATGGTGAAAGGATCAGCCCGGGCTGGATGGAGGTGATCCGTTTCTATCATGTATGGGGAAGCAAGGAAATAAGGGAGGCCGGGAAACTGGCGGCCAGGGGGGACTGGAACAATGCGGCGGGAATATGGAAGAGGCTTGCTTACGGGGAAGATGAAAAGACGGCGGCAAGGGCATGTTTCAACATGGCCCTGTTGTGTGAAACGGAAGATCTTTTGCTGCCGGCGCTGGATTGGGCCATTAAATCCTATTCCATCCGCCAGGAAGACCTGACCCGTGATTACATCGACCTGCTGAAAAACCGGTACGAAGACCGGAAAAAACTGCGCGAGCAAATACCGTACGTAGAATAATGTTACTTTTGTGGTTTCCATAACCAGCCCCATGAGTCCCGAAACGGTATTTAACATCATCGTTGCCATACTGGTCTTCAATTTTGCCCTGTCCAGGATGCTTGAATACCTGAATGCAAAGAGGTACGGGGATCCGATACCACGGGAACTGGACGATGTATACGACCCGGATGCCTATGTAAAATCCATGGAATACAAGAAGGTGAATTACCGTTTTGCCATCGTCGCCGGTACATTCAGCTTTGCCCTGATCCTGGCCATGTTCTTTGTGGATGGTTTTGCATTCGCGGATAATCTTGTACGGAAAGTGGCCGAACATCCGATCCCGTTAGCCCTTCTTTTTTTCGGACTGCTTATGTTTGCCTCGGACCTGTTGAACACCCCGTTTGCCGTATGGGATACCTTTGTCATCGAAGAACGATTTGGTTTCAACAAAACGACCGTTAGGACCTTCATCACCGACAAACTGAAAGGCTGGTTGCTGGGAGCCGTCATAGGAGGAGGGATCCTGGCGGCAGTGATCTGGTTCTATACCCTGACCGGGAAGTACTTCTGGATCTATGCCTGGATCCTGGTAGCGGCCTTCACCATCTTCATGTACATGTTCTACTCAAGCCTGATCGTACCGCTTTTTAACAAGCAAACCCCCCTGGAAGAGGGGGAACTGCGGGATGCCATCACCGGGTTCAGCGGCAAAGCCGGTTTCCGGCTCAAGAATATTTACGTGATCGACGGGTCCAGGCGTTCGACCAAGGCGAATGCCTATTTCACGGGACTGGGTCCAAAAAAGCGGATCGTCCTGTACGATACCCTGATCAATGACCTCAGTACCCAAGAAATCGTAAGCGTACTGGCGCACGAGATCGGGCACTATAAAAAGAAGCACACCCTGAGCGGTGTGATCCTGTCCATCCTCCATGCGGGCGTGGTCCTTTTCATCCTGTCCCTCTTCGTGGGGAGCCCGGTTCTGTCCGAAGCCCTGGGAGCCTCCCAGCCGAGCTTTCACATCGGGCTGATCGCTTTCGGCGTGCTGTACAGTCCCCTGTCCCTGATCCTGGGCATCGGTGGCAACATGGTATCCCGGAGGAATGAGTTCCAGGCGGACCGGTATGCCGGCGAGATGCACAAACCGGAGGCACTGGTCAGTGCTCTGAAGGGACTGTCGCGCAAGAACCTCAGCAACCTGACGCCGCACCAGGTTTACGTGTTCTTTCATTATTCCCATCCGCCGCTTTTACAGCGGGTAAAGGCATTAATGAAAATTTAGCTATTTTTGTCCCCGATCCGCCTCCTTAGCTCAGCGGTAGAGCAGCTCACTCGTAATGAGCAGGTCGTGGGTTCAAATCCCATGGGAGGCTCCAGGGAGAACGGGTGCCAACGTGTGATCCCTGCACACGGGCGCACCCATTTTTACTGGTATTCGCAGTAATACCCCATATCCTCGGTCAGCCACACCAGTTCATCAAGCTCGTATATATCGTCCGCGCAAATCTCGATGTCCCGGTCGTCGAATACCCTCAGCAGGCCATCCGTATCGTAGCAGTACGCACAAAGCCTTGGCTCGCAGGAAGCAAATGCCAGGCAGATGAACAGTATGGCGGCAAAGGCCGATATTCTGGATAAAATCCTTTTCATTTCATTGGAATGGTTGGTTCATGTATTTTCAACCAATTATTGTGCCAGTATCTGCTTATTCACGTCCGCGGGATGTTTTAAAGTTCCGGATGGTGGTATGCATTCCGAATTTTATTAAATTCGCCCCTGCATCCGGCGAAGCACACACCCACACTCAAACCCACGCTTTCCTGCGGGAGTAGCTCAGGGGTAGAGCATCAGCTTCCCAAGCTGAGGGCCGGGGGTTCGAATCCCCTTTCCCGCTCGGTTGAACCCGGCAATTGCGGCCGGGTTTTTTCATTTGGGCCAGCCGCATTCCGGTGATGCTGCCATCGGCAGGGAAGCGCTTGGCAAGGCCGGAATTTTGCTAAATTTGTGTCTCCGCATGCGCATATCATGAAAGCAGAAATCATCAGCATAGGCGACGAGATCCTGATCGGGCAGGTGGTGAACACCAACGCGGCCTGGCTGGGAGAGGAACTGACCGCGATCGGGATCGGGGTCCGGAGGTCGACGGCCATTGCCGACCGGAGAGAGGACATACTGGCTACACTTGAAGAATCCGGAAAACGGGCGGAACTGGTCATCATCACGGGCGGGATCGGTCCCACGAATGACGACATCACCAAGTCCACACTGGCCGAATATTTCGGCAGCAAACTGGTTCACAACGAAGAAGCCATGGATCGGATCCGGAAACTGCTGGAGGGGCGGGTTGACCTGAACGAGCTGAACATCGGTCAGGCCATGCTTCCCGACAATTGCCTTCCGATACCCAATTATCATGGGACCGCTTCCGGGATGTGGTTCGAGAAGGAGGGAAAGCAGTACATATCCCTGCCGGGCGTGCCCTACGAGATGAAGGCGATGATGACCGATTACATTCTGCCCCGGCTGAAGGAAAGCTTCGATCTGCCTGCCATCATGCACAAGACCATCCTGGTCCAGGGGATCGCGGAATCCCACCTGGCGACCATGCTCAGGGAATATGAAGGGTCCCTTCCCCGGGAAGTGAAACTTGCCTACCTTCCCTCTCCGGGCAGGGTAAGGCTTAGGCTGACGGTGTCCGGAAAGGACCGTGAGCAAGTTGCCAGGTTGATCGAGCAGCAGACCGAGCGGCTGCAGCCCTATATCCCGGAGGGAAGTGCATACGGGTTTGACGAAGAACGGCTTGAGGTGCTCATCGGAAGCTTGCTGAAGGGGAAAAAAGCCACCCTGTCCACCGCCGAAAGCTGCACCGGAGGCAGCATCGCAAAGATGATCACCTCGGTACCCGGGAGCTCGGAATACTACATCGGCTCCGTGGTAGCCTACTCAAACCGCATCAAGGAAAAGGAACTCGGTGTCAGCGCGGAAAGCCTCGAAAAGCATGGCGCGGTCAGCCGGGAGGTCGTAGAACAAATGGCTGAAGGGGTCCGGAAACGCTTCGGTACCGATTATGCCATCGCCACCTCAGGTATTGCAGGTCCCGATGGCGGAACCCCCGAAAAACCGGTCGGAACCACCTGGATCGCGGTTGCTTCGGGAAAAACCGTTGTATCCGAAGTCCACCGTCTGGGTAATCACAGGGGAAGGAACATACAGAAGGCTGCCCTTACGGGACTCAATATGCTCCGGAACTTAATTATCAACAAGAAATAGTTAAAAAAAGGCTTGATTAATTAAAGAATTTTAGCGTTATTTGCGAACTGTTTTTCGCAGGGCTCATAACATCAACGAAAATGGCGAGAGTATGTCAGATTACAGGGAAGAAAGTGACGGTAGGGAATAACGTTTCCCATTCGAAGAGGCGCACCCGCAGGAAATTTCATCCCAATCTCTTCGATAAGCGTTTCTATCTGGCCGAGGAAGACCGTTGGGTGAAGCTTCGCGTTTCGGCCTCCGGGATCCGTATCATCAATAAGAAAGGGCTTAAAAGCGCCCTTGAGGAGGCCAAGGAAAAAGGCTACCTGAAGAGTTATTAATCCAAAAGCTGAAGCGAAATGGCCAAGAAAGGAAACAGGGTACAGGTAATCCTTGAATGCACGGAGCACAAGGAAAGCGGTTTGCCGGGGACTTCCAGGTACATTACCACAAAGAACCGGAAGAATTCTCCCGACCGGCTGGAGCTGAAGAAATACAATCCCATCCTTAAGAAATATACCGTCCACAGGGAAATAAAATAAGGCATCATGGCAAAGAAAGTAGTTGCAACCTTACAGAGCGGTGTCGGCAAGAACTTCACCAAATGCATCCGCCTCGTGAAATCTCCCGAGACCGGAGCCTACGTCTTCGACGAGGAAATCGTACACAACGACCATATCAACGATTTCTTTAACCAGAGCAAGAGCTAGTTCAATACATAAAACATACGGTACGACGGAAGCTTTCTTACAAACGAGGAAGCTTTTTTCGTATCTTCAGGTCCGTAAAAACAAGCTTTGATCCATCCATGGGAATTTTCTCCAGGGAAAAGAAGGAATCCCTAGACAGGGGACTCGAAAAAACCAAGGAAAGCGTGTTCAAAAAGCTTTCCAGGGCGGTCATGGGGAAGTCCCGCGTGGACGAGGAAGTCCTGGATAACCTGGAGGAGGTGCTGATAACCTCGGATGTAGGCGTGGAAACCACCCTGAACATCATCGAACGCATCGAACAGCGGGTTGCCAGGGAAAAATACATGGGAACCGATGAACTGAACCGGATCCTCCGGGAGGAGATCGGTGGACTCCTGGCCGAACAGAATGGAGCGGGGGAAGAGTTCTCCTTTTCCGGTCCCCTGCCGGCAAAGCCCTATGTGATCATGGTTGTGGGCGTTAACGGTGTGGGTAAGACCACCACGATCGGCAAGCTGGCCTGGCATTTCAAGCAGGCGGGTAAAAAGGTTTACATGGGTGCGGCGGATACATTCCGGGCTGCTGCCGTCGACCAGTTGTCCATCTGGGCCGAACGGGTAGGCGTAGAGATTGTAAAGCAGGCGATGGGCTCAGACCCGGCTTCCGTGGCGTTTGATGCCCTGACCTCCGCCAGGGCAAACGATGTGGATGTGATTATCATAGACACCGCCGGCCGTCTTCATAACAAGGTGAACCTGATGAACGAACTCTCCAAGATCAAACGGGTTATGAGCAAGGTAATTCCGGATGCACCCCACGAAGTCCTGCTGATCCTGGACGGTTCCACCGGGCAGAATGCATTCGAGCAGGCAAAGCAGTTCACCGCTGCCACCGAGGTCAATGCACTGGCACTGACCAAGCTCGACGGCACCGCCAAAGGAGGTGTCGTGATCGGGATATCCGATCAATTCAAGGTGCCGGTCAAGTACATCGGCATCGGTGAGAAAATGGAAGACCTGCAGGTCTTCGACCGCAAGGAATTCGTGGATTCCCTTTTCGGGGACTAACCGCCGGCCTCAGGGTAAAATGCCTATGAAATCCCGTCCGCGGAAAATACACGTCGTCACCCTGGGTTGTGCGAAAAACCTGGTGGATTCGGAGGTCCTTATGCGGCAGATCAATGCACTTGGCATACAGGTCGTGCACGATTCGGAGGGGACCGATGCCCGCACCGTCATCATCAATACCTGCGGTTTCATTCAGGATGCCAAGCAGGAATCCATCGATACCATCCTGGAATACGTTCGCGGCAAAGAAATGGGCGAAATCGACGATCTGTATGTAATAGGCTGTTTATCAGAACGTTACAAAAAAGAACTACAAAAAGAAATCCCCGAGGTCGACCGGTATTTCGGGGTGGGGGACCTCCCGCAGATCATCAGCCAGCTTGGCGGCAGATACCGGAGGGAACTGGTGGGGGAGAGGCTGCTCAGCACACCTTCACACTACGCGTATCTTAAAATATCCGAAGGATGCGACCGGAAATGCTCTTTCTGTGCCATTCCCATGATTCGGGGCAGGCAGCGCTCCAGACCGGTTGAGGAACTGGTTGACGAAGCGGGTTATCTTCTCGAAAAAGGGATTCGCGAGATCATCCTGATTGCGCAGGACCTGACCGCATACGGAACCGACCTGTACGGCAGGAGGGAGTTGCCGGCACTGCTGGATGCCCTGGCGGGGATCGACGGAGTTACATGGATACGGCTTCACTATGCCTACCCGGCCTTTTTCCCCGAGGAGGTTCTCCATCAGATCCGGAGGTATCCGAACCTGTGCAATTACCTGGACATCCCGTTCCAGCATATAGCGGATCCGGTCCTGTCGAACATGCACCGGGGCATTGACCGAAAGGGCACCCTGGAGCTGGTGGAAAAGATCCGTACCATGCTCCCGGATGCGGCCCTGAGGACCACCCTGATGGTAGGGCATCCCGGGGAAGGCGAAACCGAATTCGAGGAGTTGTTGAGCTTTGTGAAAAACACCCGTTTTGAACGGCTCGGTATATTTGCCTATTCCGAGGAAGAAGGCACCTGGGGTGCCGGAAACCTGAAAGACAGCATCCCCGGGGATGTAAAACGGGCCCGGCTCGAGGAGATCATGCACGTCCAGCAGTCCATCTCCCTGGAAATCAATGAAAAAAGAGTGGGGGAGGTCCTGCGGGTGCTGGTGGACCGGAAAGAGGGTGATTACTACGTCGGCCGTACGGAATTCGATTCACCGGAAATCGACAACGAGGTCCTGCTGCAATCCGGCTCAGAAATCCCCACAGGGAGCTTCGTGGATGCACACATTAAGGAGGCGGGGGAATTCGATCTGTACGGGTATGCCGTGAGTTGAGCATTACTTGGCTTCCTTACCCGCCTTGTTCTCTTTCTTAGGCAGGGCTTTCTTTTCTCCGGGCTTTTTCAGGACCTTGATGGTAATTTCCTCCTTCTTGCTGTCGAACCCGACGTTAATGACGTCGCCATCCCGGATATCGGCGGATATGATCACCTCGGCCATCGGATCCTCCAGGTATTTCTGGATGGCACGTTTGAGGGGCCTTGCACCGAACTGGACATCGTAGCCCCTTTCGGTGATGAAATCCTTGGCAGCAGGGGTGATCTTTACCTCGTAGCCCAGCCCGTTGATCCGATCGTAAAGGCCTTTGAGTTCGATATCGATGATTTTATGAAGGTCTTCCCTGGAAAGGGCGTTAAAGAGAACCACGTCGTCTATCCGGTTTAGGAATTCCGGCGCAAAGGCACTCTTAAGAGCTTTATGGATGACCGATTTGGCATACTCGTTGCCAGCAGTCTGCATGGCCTTCGTACTGAACCCGACACCCTGTCCGAAATCCTTCAGTTGCCTGGTACCGATGTTGGAGGTCATGATCACGATGGTGTTCCTGAAATCCACACGCCGACCGAGGCTGTCGGTCAATTGACCTTCATCCATCACCTGCAGAAGGATATGGAATACATCCGGATGGGCTTTCTCGATCTCGTCGAGCAGAACGACGGCATAGGGTTTCCTGCGCACTTTCTCGGTAAGCTGCCCGCCTTCTTCGTATCCGATATACCCCGGGGGTGCACCGACCAGCCTTGAAACGGAAAACTTTTCCATGTATTCGCTCATGTCGATGCGGATCATGTTGTCTTGCGATTCAAAGAGGTATTTCGCAAGGACCTTGGCCAGCTGGGTTTTCCCAACGCCGGTGGGTCCCAGGAAAATAAAGGTGCCGATGGGCTTGTTGGGATCTTTGAGTCCCGCGCGGTTCCGCTGAATGCTTTTGACCACCTTGCCAATGGCTTCGTCCTGGCCGATCACGGAGCCTTTCAATTCCTCGGCCATCTTAAGCAAACGGGTACCCTCGGCCTGGGCGATCCGCTGAACGGGAACCCCGGTCATCATGGCAACGACCTCGGCAACTTTGTCCTCGTTCACGATTTCCCGGTTCTTCGCCAGTTCCTTTTCCCACTTCGATTTTTCCTGATCCAGCATGTCCAGGTATTCCTTTTCACGGTCCCTGAAACTGGCGGCGCGCTCGAAATTCTGGTTCTTGACGGCTTTGATCTTTTCCTGCTTGGTATCTTCGATTTCCTCTTCCAGTTTGAGAATGCGTTCGGGAACCACGATGTTCGAGATGTGCACCCTGGATCCGGCCTCGTCAAGCGCATCTATGGCCTTATCCGGCAGGTGCCGGTCGGAGATATAGCGCTGGGTAAGGTATACGCAGGCCTTGATCGCATCTTCGGTGTAGGTTACGTTATGATGTTCTTCGTATCGCTCCTTGATGTTATTCAGGATGTTAATGGTTTCCTCGGCATCGGTCGGTTCAACCATCACTTTCTGGAACCTCCGCTCCAGCGCGCCGTCCTTCTCAATATGCTGCCGGTACTCATCCAGGGTGGTGGCCCCGATGCACTGGATCTCACCCCTTGCAAGAGCGGGTTTCAGCATGTTTGCAGCATCCAGTGATCCGGTTGCACCCCCGGCCCCTACAATGGTATGGATCTCGTCGATGAACAGTATGATGCTGTTGGTCTTGCTGAGCTCGTTCAGGATGGCCTTCATCCGCTCTTCGAACTGTCCCCTGTACTTGGTTCCGGCTACGATGCTGGCAAGGTCGAGGGTAACCACCCTTTTGTCGAACAGGACACGGGAAACCTTCCGCTGTACGATCCGGTTTGCCAATCCCTCGGCAATGGCGGATTTGCCTACGCCCGGTTCGCCGATTAAAATGGGATTATTTTTCTTCCTCCTGCTCAGGATCTGGGCGAGACGCTCGATTTCCCTTTCCCTTCCCACGATGGGATCCAGGCGGTCCTCTTCGGCCGCCTTGGTGAGATCGATTCCGAAGTTGTCGAGCACGGGTGTCTCGGAGCTGGATTTCCCGGTCTGCTGTGCTCCCTGCTGTCCCTTCCCGCTTTCAAACTGCCCCCTTCCTTCCTCATCGTCGTCATCGTCACCGGGGAATTCGCTGCGGGTGCCCTTCTTGGTGCTTTCCAGCTCCATCTTGACCGAATCGTAATCGATGTTGTGTTCCTTCAGCACCTGCGTGGTTATTGAATTCTCGTCCTTCATGATGGCCAGCAGGAGGTGGCCGGTATCGATGGTCTCATCCTGCAAAGCCTTTGCCTCGAGGTATACAAGCTTCAGGACCTTTTCCGCGGACTTCAGAAGGGGTATGTTATCGGAATCCTGGATTTTAATGGCGCTTTCCGGACGGATCAGTTCCTCGATCGACCTTCGGAGGTCGTAAAGTTCGGCTCCCATGAGGATCAGGATATCGATGGCAAGTCCCTCTCCATCCCGCAGGATTCCGAGAAAAAGATGCTCGGTACTGATGTGTCCGTTACCCAGCCGGATGGCCTCTTCCTTACTGTATGAGAGCACGTCCTTGATCCGCTGTGAAAACCTTGCGTCCATTGGGTTAAAAATACGATATCTGCTTGCAAATATAGCAATAATATAGACAACAAATATAAACACGAAAATGTTGAAAAATTAGGTGTTTTAAAGGCTGCGAAAAGGCAATAAATTGGTATATTCAGAGTTTGAAATCTGGTATGTTCGAGAAGACCATTGTGTGAGCCGTTTTTTACCCTCGTTTCGTCCGTGTCCACGGAAATTAATTCAGCAGGTTTAATTGATTTTTACGGTCGGTTTTCTTTTCGAATCATCCTAAATTCTAATCTCAGCTTGAAATGGCAGAAGGAGAAAAGGTAGTCAAGATCAACATAGAAGAGGAAATGAAATCAGCCTACATCGATTATTCGATGTCGGTGATCGTTTCCCGGGCTCTGCCCGATGTGAGGGATGGCTTGAAGCCTGTACATCGGAGAGTCCTTTACGGCATGTACGAACTGGGCCTGCTTTCGAACCGGTCCTACAAGAAATCGGCTAGGATCGTAGGGGAGGTGCTCGGTAAATACCACCCACACGGGGATTCATCCGTTTACGAAGCCATGGTGAGGATGGCGCAGGAATGGTCCCTCCGGTACTGCCTGGTAGACGGACAGGGCAATTTCGGCTCCGTGGACGGCGACAGTCCGGCAGCCATGCGATATACCGAGGCAAGGCTCCGCAGGATTGCCGAAGAAACCCTCTCGGATATCGATAAGGAAACGGTTGATTTCCAGCTTAATTTCGACGATTCTCTACAGGAGCCCACCGTATTGCCAACCCGGATCCCCACGCTTCTGGTCAACGGGGCATCCGGGATCGCGGTCGGAATGGCTACCAATATGCCTCCGCACAACCTGAAGGACGCTGTGGATGCCATCGTCGCATACATAGACAACAACCAGGTCGGGACGGACGAACTTATCGAGATCATCAAAGCCCCGGATTTCCCCACAGGAGGCCTTATATACGGTTATCAGGGCGTAAGGGAGGCGTATTCAACCGGCAGGGGCAAAATCGTCATGCGGGCCAAAACCGAGATTGAACTTACGTCCTCCGGGCGTGAAAAAATCATCGTGACCGAAATTCCCTACCTGGTGAACAAGGCCGAACTCATCCGCAAAACCGCGGACCTGATCAATGAAAAGAAGATCGACGGCATATCCTTCATCAACGATGAATCGGACCGGAACGGGATGCGGATCGTGATCATCCTGAAGAAAGACGCCAATTCCGCTGTGGTCCTGAACCTGCTCCTGAAATACACCCAGTTGCAGTCCAGTTTCAACGTCAACAACATTGCACTGGTAAACGGACGCCCGAGAACCCTCAACCTGAAGCAGATCGTTTCCTATTTTGTACGGCACCGACATGAAATCGTGGTTCGAAGGACAAGATACGAGCTTGACCAGGCGGAAAAAAGGGTTCATATCCTGGAAGGACTCCTCGTTGCACTGGACAACCTGGATGCTGTGATAAAACTGATACGGGGTTCACAGACACCCGACATTGCAAAGGACGGACTGATGAAGCAGTTCGGCCTGAGCGAAATACAGGCAAAGGCCATTCTTGACATGCGCCTGCAGAGGCTGACGGGACTGGAACGCGAAAAGATCCGGGAGGAATACCAGGAACTGCAGCGTATGATCGAATATTACAATAAGGTGCTTTCAGACGAGGGATTGCGCATGCAGATCATCAAGGACGAGCTCCTGGAGATCAAGGAAAAATACGGCGATGAACGCCGCACTGAAATTGTCCCCAATGCCGAGGAGTTCAACCCGGAAGATTTTTACGCAGACGAGGACATGGTGATCACCATTTCTCACCTGGGCTACATCAAACGCACTCCACTTACGGAATACCGCACCCAGGGAAGGGGAGGAGTTGGTTCCAAAGGCTCCGTAACAAGGGAGGAGGATTTCGTGGAGCATATGTTCACCGCTACCATGCACAACACGCTGTTGCTGTTCACCGAAAAAGGGAAGGTGCACTGGCTGAAAGTCTACCAGATCCCGGAAGGTACCCGGACATCCAAAGGAAGGGCAATCCAGAACATTCTGATGATCGATCCGGAGGACAAGGTTCGGGCCTATATTAACGTAAAGGACCTGGCAGACCAGAAATACATCCACAACAATTACATTGTGCTCTGTACCTCGAACGGTGTTATCAAGAAAACCGCCCTGGAGGCATATTCACGACCGCGGCAGGGGGGTATTATCGCCATCAACGTCAGGGAGGGGGATTCCCTGATTGAAGCGAGGTTGACGAGCGGAAACGCCGAGATCTTTCTGGCCATTCGATCGGGCAAGGCCATCCGTTTTAATGAATCCACCGTAAGGCCCATGGGGCGTAACGCTGCAGGAGTAAAAGGCATTACCCTTTCGGGCGAGAAAAATGATGCCGTCGTTGGAATGGTATGCCTGGAAGACCGTGAAAGAGATATACTGGTCGTATCGGAGAAAGGATTCGGGAAACGTTCGGATGTGGATGATTACAGGATCACAAACCGGGGCGGCAAAGGAGTCAAAACCATCAATATCACTGAAAAAACCGGCAAACTAATTGCCATTAAGGAAGTTACGGACAGCGATGACCTGATGATCATAAATAAATCCGGGATTGCCATACGCATGCGGGTGACCGACATGAGGGTTATGGGCAGGGCCACCCAGGGAGTGAAGCTGATCAATCTCAGGGAAGGCGATTCCATTGCTTCGGTAACCAAGGTCCAGGGGTACGAGAACGGTGAAAACAGTGCAGAAGGCGAAGATACAGAATAATACTATATCTTTACTTTTCATGAGAAATCTCATTTCTGCTTTTGGCAAGGAATTTGAACTTTGTCTTCAAGATGTAACCAAAATAACCTGAAAAATGAAACGCGCAATCCTAGCAGTCTTTCTTTTCATCGGCATTTCCTCGGCATACGCTCAGGAAATGGCAACCCCTACGATGAATTACAATACACTTGAGAAGAAACTGGAGAAAAGCAACCAGGCGATCCTGGACGAAAAGGACAAAGTGAAAGCAAACACATGGTTCAACAGGGGAGAGCTGTTCCAGGATATACACGATGTGAACATCGAATTCATACGGCTCGGAATGTCGGATACAGAGGCGAAGCTTTACCTGAGGGAACCCAATGAGATCCGGACTGTGGAAGAAAATGGAGTTACGACGGAACAGCATGTATATGACCGGATCACTCTCATCTACCAGAACGGGGCGTTGAAGGACTGGAAGGAGACGCAGGTGATCCACCCGGATCCTCTGCCGGAAGCCCTGAAAGCATACGATGAAGCCCTTCAGCTCGATGAAAAGGGAAAACTGGACAAGAAAATAAAGGAAAACCTTGACCGCTTCAAAGTGCAGGCAGAAAGCGATGCCATCCGTTATTTTACACGCGGTGAATACGATAAGGCTCTTTCCAGCTTCGAACTTATCCTGGATGCCAGCAAATTGGATGTTTACAACGGCTATCTGGATTCCGTAATCATTTACAACGCGGCACTTGCCGCCAAGAATGCCGGCGATCACGAGACGGCTGCCCATTACTTTGAATGGGCCGCAGATATCAATTACGGTGGCAGTGATACGTATTATCTACTTAAGAATGAGTATATTGCACTAAAAGATTCTGCAAAGGCACTGGACGCACTGGAACGCGGATACGCCATATATCCGGATTCGACCCTGATCATCTTTGAACTGGTGAATTACCACCTGATGTCGGGTAATTCGGAAGAGGGTATGAAATACCTGGAGGTGGCGGAGAACCTGGCATCCAACAACCCGTCCATCTATTTCGCCAAGGGTACGCTGTTCGAGAAACTGGGCGAAAAGGAGAAAGCGCTGGAAGCCTACCAGCAGGCGCTGAACGTTGATCCCGAATTCTTCAATGCATGGTTTAACATCGGCGCACTGTATTTTAACAACGCCGTCGAAATGTACGAAGCCGCCAACGCCATCGAAGATCTTGCAGAATACAACAAAGCCAAGGCAGCTGCCGATGAAGAACTCAAGAAGGCCATAGCTCCGCTGGAAAAGGCACACGAGGTGAATCCAAAGGACAAGTCCTGCCTGGAAACCCTTTCGACCATATACTACAGGCTGCAGATGATGGACAAGCGTGAAGAAATACAGCAGGAACTCAAGGCTCTTGAATAATAAGATGGTACCGGGGAAAAAATGAGGGACGAAAACATCGTCCCTTTTTTTAGGAATTAAGTATGAAGAAAGTACTTTTTAATTGTTCCCTGCTGCTGTTGGTCTTCTTATCGTTAGACCATCTACTGGTGTTGCTTTCATTTCTTATCGGCAGCTGGTTTATGCCTTTTGCATTCCCTTTGTCAATTCTATCATCAATCTTGCTTTTTATCTATCTTGAAAGGAAGGAGAGTCTTCGGGTAAAAGCTTCAACCATTATACTAAGCTTATCAATAATAGCAGTTTCACTACTATTCTCAGCTTTTTACTTCGACCTCTCCTGGGATGGACAATGGTATCAGCAGTCGGCGGTTTATCACATAAGCAGCGACTGGAACCCTATTCTTGAACCAATCAGATCATTTGAGAGAAACAACGATTCTTCTATTCTGCATTTCCCGAAAGGCTCCTGGTATTACGCCGCTTCCGTATACAGTACATTAGGGAATTTGGAAGCGGGGAAGAGTATTAATCTTATTTTAGTATTTGTTTCTATTTTCATAGGGTTTAGCGTATTACAGGATTTCGGATTATCCAAAGTTCATTCACTTGTCATTTCCCTGGTAGCTGCTTTAAATCCAGTTGTTTGGAGTGAAGTAACTACTTTCTTGGTGGATGGATCATTGATATTATATTTATGCATCTACATCCTGATTGTTTTTGCATGGCTCAGGAAACCCAATTATAAGAGCATGCTCATTGGTTTTATGGCCATAGCAGGAATAATTAATTTAAAGTTTACCGGTCTGGTTTTCTTCTGTGTTCTGGCATTATTCACCGCTGTTGGTGTATTGATATACAAAAGGCAATACTTCTTCAGATTCCTTGGTATGCATGCCGTCGCGTTGCTGGTGTCGGTAATCATATATGGATATAACCCGTATGTAATAAATTTTACTGAGCGTGGGCATCCCTTTTACCCTATAATGGGAACGGAAGAATATCCAAGTGTTTTTGAGCAGACAGGGAGGGATGACAATGAAGTATTTGAAACACCTCATAATATGCAGGGCAAGTCTCTTTTAGTAAGAATGTTCTACGCAAATTTCGGACGGCCTGATAATGCTCCTTACTATAGAGAAAGGGATGCAGAACTGATTCTCCCCTTTACATCAAAGCCTGAAGACTGGAAAGCTTACTATTTTCATGAAACACGGGTAAGCGGATTTGGTCCCTATTTTAGCGGGATACTCATATTGTCATTGGGATTATTCGTGTCGTTGGTCATAAAAGACAAAAAAGCACGATGGGCCTTGTGTCTTGCCCTTGTAGCCCTATTTGGTTCATTACTATTCAGCAAACATTTCTGGTGGCCTCGTTTTGGGCCACAGATGTGGCTGATCCCGGTAATTCCGGTTTGCTTTTATTTTTATCGGCCCATTTCTAAATGGTTTGATTATTATACTTGGGTAATCGCTGTAATATTCCTTTTAAATGGAAGCATTGTCCTGTTTTCCCATATGTACTGGGAAACAAATTCCTCCATTACATTACGTAAACAACTTACGGAATTAAGGGATGAAAACAAGACAATTGAAATTTTCTATGGTGCATTCAAAAAGTCGATGGAAGAAAAACTCGATCGATGGCACATTGAATTTGGGGTAGTAGCCTCTCCAAGAATAATGATGGAAGGAGAGCACAAGAATTTAACAAGTGTTGTTGAAGGATATCCCAACATGGTAATGTACAGGGAGAAGAAAGAAAATAATTAAACGGAGAATGTCAGAAAATCCATCATTCTAAATACATTACTCTCTGTATTAAATTCAGAATATCTGTTGTCGGCGGACGCATTAGAATAACATTGAATTGAATTAGAGTATGAAATGGACCTTTGTGATCTTGGGAATAACATTCTCCTTCCTTCATTCTACAAGCATACATGCTCAAGAGTTATATAGAGACACCAAACAATCCCTTGGGAACAGTAATAGTTTCGGTGTAAAACTTGGTGACCTCGATGGAGATGGAGACCTTGATGCGGCCATTGCAAATCCTACCTCTTTTATTGCTGGAAGCATGATATTTCAGCAAAACGAGATTTGGCTGAACGATGGTGTAGGCCAGTTCAGTAAAAAACCTCAGCAATTAGGGAGTAGCGGCAACCTAACCTTGTTTGATATTGATCTGGATGGAGATTTGGATTTAATCGAAGATGGGGTTTATGCTTTTCATGGAGCCAGTGGTTCTTATGATAAAAGGCCGATACGGACCTGGCTTAATGATGGAAAAGCAAATTTTACATTATCTGATGATTATGGTTTTAAAGGAATTACCATAATCTTCGATAATAAATCAAATAATGATACTCATATCGGAGCCATAACTCTTGAGTCATCCGGAAATACTGTAAAAGACAGTACAATTGTTAGAGTATATTCAAGTGAAGATTTAAATTACAAGCTTTGGAATGAGCTTGTTTTTAGAAATTTCAGAGGAAGAGGAATAGCCACAGGCGACCTGGATAATGATCACTACAGCGATCTCGTAATGTTTCGTCCAGAATCCAACTACATTCTTATTAATGATAAAGAAGGAGGATTTATGAAAAGTGAACAGGAACTGCCTGGTAACTATCATACGACTTCGGTATTAATAGACGATTTAAACGGCGATGGTTTTGCAGACATTTTGCAATCTAATTATCATAGTGTACCACCCTCAGAAGTTCTGATATTTCCTGTAAAACTATATCTGAATGATGGAAGCGGTCGTTTTTCAGAGGTATCTTTAAACTATAATTCGCAGTATTTAACATCAGGAGTTGCTGTTGGTGATCTGGATAATGACGGAGACCAGGACATTTTTATTAATCATGGAAATCAAATTCTGGGAAATGTCCAGTTAAGTGAAATATTACTTAATGATGGGTATGCAAAATTTACATCCGTTCCCACTTTGGAAAAATTGCAGTGTACATCAGTTGCATTAGGCGATTTAGATAATGATGGTGATTTGGATATTTTTTTAACTTGTGCAGCCGTTGTTGGATCTCAAGTAAGCAACAGGGTTTGGTTGAATAATACAATAGAAAAATGAAACCTACATGACAGCATTATAAATTTAATCGGATCTGTCACAAAAGTG
>CAZNQG010000061.1:0-19888 GCA_964575235.1 uncultured Bacteroides sp. | reverse complement strand
GCTTTACGTTACGGGAAGCCAGGGATCCTGCACCGATTCGGACACCATTGTCATCATGACCATCAGCAAACCTGCAAACGACGATATGTGCGATGCCCTGCTGATCGAGCCGACGGGTTTGATTGGCAGTTATTCCAATGAATTTGCCACGGCGGAGGAAGGCGAACCTGCACCGGAAGACACCGATTGCTACGGGGACCTGACCTGGTGCGTGGACGACTGGGGAGAAACCGTGACCAACTCCCTGTGGTATTATTTCAACGGACCCTCGACCGGGATCGCACAGATCTGGGTCCCGGGCTTTGACAACCAGATCGCCGTATACCACGAGGACGATTGCAGCGATATTACCAACGACGACCTGATCGCGGCCAACGACGATTACAGTCCCCCCCCGAACGAAGTGCTCTATGCCAAGCTGGGAGGCCTGTCCGTTACCCCCGGCGAAACATATTATCTCCAGGTCGATGGAAGCTTCGGAGGGCTGACCGGGACATTCGAGCTCTATTTTGTCGATTATGCGGTGGGGATTGAAGAACAGAAAGCAATGAGGCCGGAAGGAGACCTGCTGGTCTATCCAAATCCCGGGCATGATATATTCCATGTCAGCCTGGAATCGGCCGTCTCAACGGATGTACAGGTGGCGGTCTACAACCTGAACGGGCAGCTGATCCTGAGAAAGGACTTTTCAGGAGTGCCCGGGCGTCTCTTCACCCGCCTGGACCTCGGCCATCTGCCGTCCGGAATCTACAACCTCCGGGTAATCGACGGAGACCGGACGATCAACCGGAAGCTGGTTAAGCAGTAAGCCGGGCAGGAAGTCCGTCGTTATTGCGCCAGGATGATCTTCTTCATGTGAACCGCCTCGCCGGAGGAGAACCGCATCAGGTAGACCCCGTTCGGCAGTCCCTCCAGGTTGAAATGACGGCTGAAGGACAGGCCGGGCTGCGGATGTGATTCGGAAAAAATCTCCCGCCCGAGCATATCGTGCAGCCCGATTTCAAGGGTTTCGACTTCCCGGTTCAATTGCATGTTCAGGTGGAGCGATCCGCCGGTGGGGTTCGGATACAGGTCTATGGCATCCGGCTGGATGGCATATTCCCCGGATGACACCGAAGGGCCGATCTCAAGGTTATCTATGGCCCATCCCCAGCCGGCAAAGTAGGGATCGGAATACAGCCGGAACCGGACGATGATGATATCCCCCCCGTCAAACTCCTCCGGAGCAAGCAGGTCGATTACGTGGGTGCGCATGGCGGACTCATCCGGAACGGCCGTTGACAGATTACCCTGCTGGTACTGCAGGGCCGTGAAATGATCTTCCCATACCGGATAAAGGCGGCAATCCCATCCATCCTCAAAGGCATGCCATGTGTTACCGCCATCCTTTGAACCTTCCACGATGACGTAATCCCAGAAATTCCAGTCCCCGAAGTGTGAATCGGATTCTCCTTCCTCGATGTAGGCGATCTCGTCGAAGCGCATGGCCATGTCACCCGGGTTCAGCCGCACGGGCACCTTCAGGGTCGCCTCCAGGTCCATATAGGTATCGGGGCGGTTGTATGCCGGGTACGGGTGGTCGGTATGAATGCCGAAAGAGCTGAATCCCTCGGGTTTCTGCAGGCTGAAGCCGTTCAGCCCGAAATCGTTCAGTCCCGACTCAAAATCATTGGTATAGTAATCCACGAATTCCGGCAGGTCCTCGACCTTGAACTCATGGTAACCCGAAGCAGGATGGTAGGTTGTGTTCGCGGCTGCAGAACCGTCCACAGCCTTGATGCGGTATTTGATGATGTCATCGGTATTGAGCTGGCCATCCGAAAAAACGAAATACCCGCGGTAATCCATAAGGGTGTCCAGCACGAGGTCAAAGGCCGGCTGGTCCGCATCGTTGATCTTGAATTCAACCTGGGTGACCTGCAATCCGAGGTTGTCGGAGATCTCAGCCCTCACCGCCACCGAATCGTTGGACAGCAGCATGTACTGGATCGGCCTGTGTTCGATGGCCGGAGGCGTGTTGTCGGTCCCCACATAAAACCGGTAATAATACGCCGGAGCTTCGGCGGGCATGGTATAGATCCGGTCGTATGCATCCATGGTCTTCAGGTAATAGTGCACGGTGGTGTTGAGCTGGGATACCGGGATGCCGGCCCTGAATTCATCGGGTGAGCCGGTCGGGGTCATGGCAACGGAATCGAATGCCTGGGAGCCGTTGAAGGCGTAAAACAGGTACTGTGAACCAGCCTTGATGCTCGTGTCCCCGTACATTTTTGCTGTGACGTTGAAAGGTTCGGCCAGGCTTTCCCGGTCCTTCAGGGTGTCGAGCTTGATAAAGGTGTGAATCCATCCCATCTCGTACAGGATATAGGTCGTGATGGGACCCGGGTCGTGTATAGCCTTGCCGGTTCCGGTACTGTAAGTCATAAGGGCGTCCCTGCCCCCATGATTGTAATCGTAGATCTGGTCCAGGTGATACAGGCTGTTTCCCGGCCGCCAGGGATTGGGGACGAACATTTTCGGGGCAGTGAGTTCTTCGGGCAGTTCCCTGTCTACAATGGGGCTGTCAAAATAGATCGGCGGCCGTGTAAGGGCTTCTCCCAGCTTCTCCGAGGGCTGCGGGAAAAGAATGGTATCCGAAAGGCGCTGACCCGTCCCCGTTTCGAGGAATCCGTCGAATGCGGCGGGAATGGGAAGACCGCCCCCCATGCCCTCCTCGTCAACGTAGAAATACCCGTAGAAACCGAGCCCGTGTGCCATCTCGTGCAGCACGGTCGAAAGGAAATCATACCGGGTAGAGGGGGTATTGCCGTCCGTCCCGAAATACCAGGAAACGTTCTGGTTGTAATACATGGTCATATCCGGGTTGTCACCGTTCAGGTTCATCCCGTAAAATTTTTCCGCGAGCGCCTGTATGTAGACCCTCTTCGGGAGGTAACCGTTATCGTCCAGAATAAAGGGGGGCCATGGCGTTCCCGTGGAAGCCAGGGTACCCTCCTCCTGGTCCGCAAATTCGATCCGTACGTTGATGGGCACGGGCGAATAGATGAGCGATGCCCAGATATCCGCGGCCATCCGGGCCGCATCGACGGCATCCTGTGAAGGCGCATTGATGGTGCTGATGTTGAAGGTTGCTCCCGCTTCCTGTCCCGACTTAAGCCTGGAACGGTAGGCTTCGGGCGGGGGAATGTAAATCTTCTGCGGGGTGTTCGAATAATAGCACACAATGGAATCCATGTGCCTTGTATGAAAATGCCTGTGCAGACTCTGGGACCGCGCCGTGTTCATCCAACCCGTAGCCAGGATCAGTGCCGCCGCGGCCAGAGCCTTCCAACTTCCCATGGTTTTTCCTATTTTTAAATCCGCTTTCACGGTTCTCTTTCAAATACAAAATTAACGATATGTTCAGATATTTTCATCCGATTAACCTTATTAACGGATTTTTAATCTATTTTGTATTCCTTCAGATCGTTTCCTGTTCGCCCCCTTCCGTCCTCCCGCCGGACAGGGTTATCATCGAGATGGAGAAAACCCCATGCTACGGCCGCTGCCCGGTCTATACCATCCAGATCGACGAAAGGGGAAAAGGGTTGCTTGAAGGGATTGAGAACACTCCTTTCACAGGGCTGCATTCATTCCGTCTGAGCAGGAAGGAGGTTGAGGGACTCAAAGCCGGTTTCGAACGGATCGGGTTCTTTGGCCTGCAAGACCGTTACTACGATCACGTGACCGACCTCCCCACAACCTACCTGACCTACCGGTCCGGATCCCGGAAAAAAAAGATAATGGATTATTTCGGTGCGCCTGAGGAACTTAAAAGTCTGGAAAAACAGATCGAAACGCTGGTCTTTACAAAGAAAATGAAAAAGATCAATTAAGGTCCGGCTGCAATCCAACCCATGATCTTTATTCTCCCGAATCCCCACCTTCTTCCGATCGCATCGAAAGGATATCCCGGTCGAACATGTAAAGATGTTCGCCGGCCAGCTTCAGACGGTCAATGACGGCCCTGGCGCTGGCCTCCTCCTCGATCTGCTCGGTCACGAACCACTGAATCCAGTTATGGGTGGTATAATCCTTCTCCTCCAGGCATACCTTTACGATGTCGTTAATGGACGCGGTTATGTACTGTTCATGCTCCAGTACCATGTCAAACATCTCACGGACCGTCCCGAACTTCGCCGGAGGCTCCTTCACCGCTGCTATCTTTGCCTTGCCGTCCCGCTCGTTGATGTACCTCACGAGTTTCAGCATATGCATGCGCTCCTCCTCTGCCTGCGCATACAGCCATTCAGCGATCCCTCCCAGTCCTTCTCCCTCGGCCCATGAAGCCATGGCAAGGTAAAGGTGAGAGGAATAGCCTTCCTTGTCCACCTGGACATTCAGTATATCTTCAACTTTTTTCGATAACATTTCCTTGGTTTTTTTTACTTGTATTAATAAAAGTACAATTTTGCCTACATATTGTTTATGATCTCCGTTCCAAACTCGGAGGTTTTCAGTTTGGTTGCCCCTTCCATCAGGCGTTCAAAATCATAGGTTACCCGCTTGGTTGCAATGGCCTTTTTAAGTCCCTTGGTGATAAGGTCTGCAGCCTCCTGCCAGCCCATGTACTCCAGCATCATTACCCCGGAGAGGATCAGGGACCCCGGGTTGACTTTGTCCTGTCCCGCATACTTTGGCGCGGTGCCGTGCGTGGCCTCGAATATGGCGTGCCCCGTATCGTAATTTATATTGGCCCCGGGAGCGATTCCGATCCCACCCACGATGGCGGCCAGTGCGTCCGAGATGTAATCCCCGTTCAGGTTCATGGTGGCGATTACGGAATACTCGGCCGGGCGGGTAAGGATCTGCTGGAGGAAGGCATCGGCTATCATGTCCTTGACCAGGAGCCTGCCTTTGCCCAGAGCCTCCTCCTGTGCCCTGGCAGCAGCGGCTGTCCCTTCTTTTTCGGCAATCCGGTCGTATTGCAGCCATGTAAAAACCCGGTCCCCGAACTCCTTTTCGGCAACTTCGTAGCCCCAAAGTTTGAATTGTCCCTCGGTGAACTTCATGATGTTGCCCTTATGCACCAGGGTCAGGGATGGAAGGTTGTGGCGGAGGGCGTAACGGATGGCTGCACGCACGAGCCGGAAGGTCCCTTCCTTTGAGATCGGCTTGATGCCAATCGAGGTGGATTCAGGGAAACGGATCTTGGTAACCCCCATTTCCTTCTTGAGGAAATCCAGTATTTTCTGGTTTTCCTGCGTTCCGTTCATCCATTCGATGCCGGCATAGATATCCTCGGAATTCTCCCTGAAAATAACCATATTCGTTTTGGTTGGGTCTTTCACGGGACTCGGGACCCCGGGGTAGTAACGGACCGGGCGGAGGCAGGTATACAGGTCCAGGATCTGCCTGAGGGCCACGTTCAGGGACCGGATCCCTCCCCCGACCGGGGTTGTAAGAGGCCCCTTTATGGCTACCAGGTATTCCTTGATCGTATCCAGGGTTTCCTGGGGCAGCCACTCTCCCGTTTTTTTAAATGATTTTTCTCCGGCAAGCGCCTCTTTCCAGACGATTTTTTTACTGCCCTGGTAAGCCTTTTCAACGGCCGCATCGAGTACGCGAACCGAAGCGGCCCAGATGTCCGGCCCGGTCCCATCCCCTTCGATAAAGGGAATGATGGGCTGATCCGGTACCTGCAGTTGTCCATTCTTTATGGTTACCTTTTGTCCTTCCATGATGATGTAATTTAAAATTGAGCTTAAAATTAGCAAAAGAATCCTGCCATACAATCATTACCATACAGAATACGAATCCCGCTTGAAGGATCATTCGAAATCAAGGTTGAACCGTTCCTTCAGTTTGCCCAGGTTCGGGTTCTTCTTCAGCATGTGGTCGAATTTTTCTTCGGATGTATACAGGCTGTTCCGCTTTTCTTCCTTGGTCTCAATGACCGGAAGGATGATAAAGCGGTTGTTCTGCAGCGCCTTCTCCAGGTATTCGCAAAGTCCGGGTTTGATGTCCCGGTTGAATTCTTCCAGCTGCGACGAATTGCTGAGGACCAGCTCGATCTGAAGGGCATCTCCCAGGGTCGGAAGGTGGTTTTTCAGGCTGTTGGCCATGCGCGGCCTCTCACCCAGTATGGTGTCGGCATAGGCCAGCCAGTTCCGGACCAGATCTTCCTGGCTGAAAGAAGCGGACAACAAGGATCCTTTGCCGACCTCCTGCTGTGGGGTCTCCCCGTTCTTTTCCTTGTGTGTACCGTTCAGGGCATCCTTAATGGAGGGAAGGGTTCCCGGACCAGACCCGGAGGCACGGATACCGGTCCGCCGTTCAGATTTGCCCGGGTCCAGATCCTTTTCCGGCGGGGTTTCATCCACAGGATCGGTGACCGGCGGCTCGGGGATCTCTTCCTCCGGTGCATCGGTTTCCTCCCCGGGCTCTCCCTGTTCCGCATCCGCCCGTTCCGTGGTTTCACCCTGTTTTGCGGTTTCGGCCGGTACCCGGACATCCTCCCCGGTACCTGCCTTGTTGGCGACCCTGGGTTCAGCCTGGACTTCGGTCTTCACACCACTGCGGACCGGGGCCTCCCCGTGTCTTCCTTCTTCCTTCCGGGGTTTTTCAGGTTCCGTTCCGGGGACCGGATCTTTTTTTTTTGAGTCCTCCCTGAGCCGGCAGAGCCTGATCAGGGCAAGCTCCACATGCAGGCGCTGGTTCTGGCTGGTCTTAAAGGAAACTTCGGCCGCCCCGAGCAGATCCAGCGAATCATACAGCCATTCCGGGTCCACTTCACGGCTCTGTGCCTTGTACCTCTCACGGATGCCGGCACCCACTTCAAGAAGCTGCAGGGCAACCTCATCCTGGCAAACCAGCAGGTCTCTGAGGTGGGAACTGAAACCGGCCAGGAAGTTCTGGGCATCGAAGCCCTTGGAGAGGATTTCGTCAAAGATCAGCAGGGCATCCCCGGCCTTCCCCGAAAGGCATGACGAGGTCATGCGGAAGTGATATTCGTAATCCAGAATGTTAAGGTTCTCTATCACGTCCTGGTAGCGGATGGTTTTGCCCGAAAAACTTGCCATCTGGTCAAAGATCGAAAGTGCGTCGCGCATGGCCCCGTCCGCTTTAAGGGCAATTACATTGAAGGCATCCTCCTCGTAGTCAACACTTTCCTGCTTTGCAATGTATACCAGATATTTTACAATGTCCTCCACCCGGATGCGGTTGAAATCGAAGATCTGGCAGCGCGACAGTATGGTCGGGATGATCTTGTGCTTTTCCGTGGTTGCCAGTATGAATACGGCATGCGCCGGGGGTTCCTCCAGGGTTTTCAGGAAGGCATTGAAAGCCGAGGAAGACAGCATATGAACTTCATCTATGATGTATATGCTGTATTTGCCCACCTGGGGCGGGATCCGGACCTGTTCGGTCAGGCTGCGAATGTCCTCAACCGAATTGTTGGACGCTGCATCGAGCTCATGGATGTTGAATGCCCTGGATTCGTTGAAGGAAAGACAGGATTCGCAGGCATTGCAGGGTTCGGCTTCCGGTCCCAGGTTCATGCAGTTGATGGTCTTGGCAAAAATCCGGGCACAGGTTGTTTTACCGACTCCCCGCGGACCGCAGAAAAGATAGGCATGTCCCACCTGCTTCTTCTGGATCGCGGATATCAGGGTACCGGTTATGGAAGCCTGTCCAACTACGGATGCGAAGGTTTCGGGGCGGTATTTCCGGGCAGAAACAATGAAATGATCCATGCGGTTAAAATTAGTAAAACCGTCAATCCCTTCCAAGGTGTTTTTTTTTGTGCATTTCACAAAAGTTTCTATTTTTGTGCGCTCAATATTCATAATCAAATCTTTAAAAATGTTGAACCCGTACGAAACCGTTTTCATTACAACTCCCGTTTTGTCTGAAAGCCAGATGAAGGAAACGGTCGACAAGTTCAAAAAGATCCTGACTGACAACGGCTCAGAGATCGTGCATGAAGAAAACTGGGGATTGCGCAAGCTTGCATATCCCATTCAGAAAAAGTCGACCGGATTTTATTACCTGATTG
The DNA here is from genome assembly GCA_964575235.1 of uncultured Bacteroides sp. Lineage (GTDB taxonomy): Bacteria > Bacteroidota > Bacteroidia > Bacteroidales > SM23-62 > SM23-62. The sequence goes on along the minus strand of CAZNQG010000061.1, from coordinate 11,850 downwards.
AATTCAGAGCCGAGGGAAGCCTTGTCAGAAAGCTTGAAACCGAATTCAAAAGAGACGAGCGCATCATCCGATTCCTCACTGTGGGACTGGACAAATATGCCGTGGAGTATGCCGAGAAGAAAAGGGCCAAGAAGGCCGAGAAACAAAAAGAAATGGAGGAATAAGCGATGAACCAGTCGGAAATCAGGTATCTCACACCCCCAACGGTAGAGATTAAGAAAAAGAAGTATTGCCGGTTCCGGAAAAACCGGATCAAATACATCGATTACAAGGACCCGGAGTTCCTGAAGAAGTTTCTGAACGAACAGGGTAAAATCCTCCCCAGGAGGCTTACGGGGACTTCCCTGAAGTACCAGCGAAAAGTTTCCAGGGCCATCAAGCGTGCCCGGCACCTTGCACTGTTGCCCTATGTAACGGATCTTTTGAAATAAGTAACAGGAGAATCGGTCATGGACATTATATTAAAGCAGGATATACCCGGTCTGGGGCATAAAGATGACATCATAACGGTAAAGGATGGTTATGCAAGGAATTACCTGATACCGAAAGGAATGGCCGTTAACGCGACCCCATCGGTAAGGAAGATGCACCAGGAACTCCTTAACCAACGTGCCCACAAGGAAGAACAGATCAGGCTGGAGGCCGAAGCAATGGCTGAAAAGATGAAAGAGCTGAAACTGACCATCGGGGCCAAGACCAGCACCAAGGGAAAGATCTTCGGCTCTGTGAACACCATCCAGATTTCCGAATCACTCAAGGCAGAAGGATTTGAAATCGACCGCAAGGACATAACCATCAAGGAGGAACTGATCAAGGAGGTCGGCAACTATACGGCCAGTGTCAAACTGCACAAGAAGGTGGTGGTCGAGATACCTTTTGAGATCGTTGCCGAATAGCAGCAGTCTCTGCAGGACATCAAAAATCCGGAACCGGGAAGGTTTTCCGGATTTTTTTATTTCATCACGATGGCTTCAATCTCCACCAGCATATCAAGCGGCAGCCTGCCTACCTGGAATGCCGCCCTTGCAGGGGGATTCCGATCGAAATATTCTGCATATACCGCGTTCATATCCTGGAAATCCTCCATATTCCTGAGCAGGCAGGTGCATTTCACCACATCCCGTTTGGAATATCCTGCGGCTGAAAGGATGCCGTCGATGTTTTCGAGCACCCGGCGGGTCTGTTCCCGTATCCCCCCTGCAACCGGTTTGCCGGTGGTGGGGTCCAGGCCGATCTGGCCGGAGATGAACAGCATACCCTTATGCTCAACAGCTTGGCTGTAGGGACCTACAGCCCCGGGAGCCTTTTCGGTGTACACGGTTGTTTTCATATTCTTTGTTTTAGAAGTTATCGTACCAGGTATCCCCTTTCTCATACTGCAGGTCTCTCAGGATGGCCGATTTGATGTTGATATGGAACGAGTAACTCCGGTATTTGCCGAAAGGTACCATGCTGACCCGCATTTCCCAGCAGTGCAGGTCACGGTATATGTTCACGTTGGTGGTCGTGATTTTCTTGGTTTTGAAGTCGTAACCCGAGTTCAGCCCGATCTTCCATTTGGGTGTCAGGCTGAAATCACCCCTTACCCGCAGGGATTGTATGATCTTGTGCTCTTCGTAGGGTTTCGTATAGCGGAAATTGTAATCCAGCCCGAAAGTCCACGGCACATCGAATTCCACGTATGCCCCGTAGGCGATTGGGTCGAAACCGGTGGGATCGACCAGGCGGGCGGTCGGATCGTTGGCCAGTTGGAGCTGCCCTTCCTTATCGGTATTACTGCCCTGCTTGGAACTGAAGCTCACTCCCACAGCAAAATCAAAACTCGTCAGGCGGAATGGTTTCCGGTCCGTTTTCCAGTATGCCTTATTGATCTCGTATTTGCGCCCGCTGGGATCAGTGTAATAGGCATAGGGACTGAAGGTGCCCCCGAAACGGAGACTGACCTTCCGCTTGAACAATGCCGTATTCCCGGTCATGCGGATCGGGGTCCATTTCATGGAGTCCTTGAAGATGTTGTAGCTGCTTGAGAAATTCAGGTTGTCCAGGATCTTGACCTTGGTGAATTCCTCAACGGTATCGGAACGGGATTTCAGTTTCATCTCAACGGTATTCTTGAGACCCAGGGATAAGGAACCCTGTCTTCCGGAAGGTAAGGGTGTGCGGTAAATGGATTCGTCGTATTTGGGATATATCCGGGTTTTTTCCAGGGAATCCACCACTACCTCCCGGTAGTAATCCGGCATGAAGCCTTTCATATCCGGTGTAAAGCTCAGGCTGGCGCTGGGTGACATGACATGCCGAATGGCCTCGATGCGGGATTTTTCCCTGAATTGGAACATCCCGTATATCTTAGGGGTCAGGCTCAGGGAAATGCTGGGGACAACGGCATGGGCATAGTGAAATCCGGGGATGGTATCGACGATCAGGGTATCCTTCATGCTGCCGCTCGGGTTGGACGGCCCGTCGAAGTACCGGGGATGAATGGACTTGGTGAAGATCACACCGTTGTATCGGACGTTCGGCGAAAGGGTGAAATAGTTGAGGAAATTCACGGGCAGGCTTACCGGGATGGAATGCTGGTAGGCATTATCGAAATCGGAAAAAGTTGTCGTCGTAAAAAGGGAATCCTCTTTTGCACTGAGCTTGTTCGCCAGGGTTGCCGAATAGCTGAGAGTCAGTTTTTCATACCATCTCGGGCTGCCGCTTGCGTTTCTTCGTTTAAGAGGATAAAGGCGGTTCATGTTGAAATTCATGGAAGGGAGGTTCATGTTTACCGAACGGTCCAGACTGTTCTGTGTGGCGTCCAGGCTCGCCGAGAGATTGAATGGGGAGTTCGGCCAGATCCTGGAATAGGATATGCTGGAACGTTTCGTGCTCCGCAATGCGTTGTTGATGTTCCGCTGGTGATTCTGGTCGTATGCGGTCGAACTGAAATCAACGCTGGCACGGAGACTCTGGTTCGGATTGGCCCTCTGGTCCTGTGCGTGCGACCAGAGTAAGGCGTAGTTTTTCGTTTTCGAATAGTTTTCCAATCCCTGCTCACCGGTTATGTTTTCGTAGTAATTGAATCCGAAGCTTCCGTTGAATTTGTAATTCTTCTTGTAATTGCTGCGGGTCCGGATCCCCCAGGTCCCGTTGGTGTAAATATCCCCGGTCACAGCGAGGTCAAAGTACTGGCTGAGAGCGAAGTAAAAACCACCGTTCCGCAGGAAGAATCCCCTTCGCTCCTCTTCGCCGTAGGTTGGAAGCACGAACCCGGACTGGTTGATCTGGTTGGACGGGAAAAAACCGAAGGGGATTCCGATCGGCAGGGGCACGTCCTCCAGTACGATGTATGCGGGACCCGACACGATCTTGTCGTTCGGGATGGATATGGCCTTGGTCAATGCAATGTAGAAATGGGGGTGCGGGGCGTCACAGGTGGTATACTTCCCGTGCCTCATATGAATGTGGTTGTTGGGCTGCCGCTTTGTCGTTTCGCTGTGCAGGTACCCCCCCTCCTGCTCGGTGAAGATATCCGTAATGATCCCCTTTTTCGTCCTGAAATTATACGACATTTTACGGGCCTGGAAGGATTCTTTTCCTTCGGTGAATTCCGGCTTTCCGACCTCGCTGCCAAGGGTATCCAACACGCCGGTGGCAAAAACCGTTTCGTTGCCCATGTTGAACTCGATGTAATCTGCCTTCAGGGTAATGGTCTTGTACTCGATCTGTCCCGCGTTATGCAGGTAGACCTTCTGATCCGTGAGGGAGTATACGATGGAATCGGATGAGTTATAATGAACCGGTGCATCCACGGCCTGCACTTGCCTGGAATCCTGGAGGCTGTCGGGTCCGGCAATGGGCTGCCCGGCTGCGGTCCGGTCAGGTTCCCGCATCAGGGTATCGAGGGGGATCAGGGGGCCGCTCAGCGTATCCTCAGCAAGCCGGGAACCGTCGGCTGTCTTGAGCACGGAATCCGCTTGCGCGGTAGTGTTTTGGGAAAATCCCCTGAAAACGGCTGCCGGGAGAAAGAGAAGGAACAAAAGCAGATGCAGCCGTTTTGTATACAATTTATATATGCTAATTTTGTACAGATCGCGTTCTAAATAAAACTCTTAAAACTAATCAATTTAATCGAGATTTGATGGGAAATCCAAGCCTGAGAACACTGTTGAATAAACGGATTTTGCACTCGATTCTTGTATGCGGTTTGTGCTTATTCCCGGCTCGGTCCGTCCTGGCCACGGATGATCCCGGGGACAAACTGGACGTTGTGGTGCTGGATGCCGGGCACGGGGGCCATGATCCCGGTGGTATAGGTGCCAGGGCTAAGGAAAAGGATATCGTTCTGGCCATCACCCTCAAACTCGGGGAATACATCGAAAAGAACATCCCGGATGTCAAGGTTATCTATACCCGGAAGACCGACGAGTTCGTCGAACTGCACGAAAGGGCGGATATTGCCAACCGGAACAACGCAGACCTGTTCATCTCCATACATGCCAACTGGTGGACAAGTCCGAAAATCTACGGGGCGGAAACCTTTACACTGGGTATCTCGGGCGATGAACGCAACCTGCAGGTGGCCATGAAGGAAAACTCCGTGATCACCCTGGAAGAGGACTACTCGACCAATTACGAAGGCTTTGATCCGAATTCTGCCGAATCCTACATCATATTCAACCTGATGCAGAAAACCTATTCGCACCAGAGCATCGAGTTCGCGGGACTGGTACAGGACCAGTTCAGGGAAAGGGCCCGGCGCAACGACAGGGGCGTTAAGCAGGAAAGGTTCCTGGTGCTCTGGAAAACGACCATGCCTTCCGTTCTCATCGAGACCGGTTTCATTACCAACACAAACGAAGAAAAGTACCTGATGTCAAGCGAGGGACAGGAATACCTGGCTTCTGCAATCTACCGGGCCTTTAAGGAATATAAACGGGCCATCGAAAGCAAAAGTGCTTCCGGCAACGCACGGGTCCAACCCGGTGAACAACGACCTGAAACCGTGCTCACGGATGCTACCGATCCGGATCTGATAAACGATGAAACGGTTTACTACATGATACAGGTGCTGACAACTACCCGTAGCAGGTCACTCGATGATATCGCATTCTCCGAATACGGCCACGTTGCCGAATTTAAAACCAATAATCTCTATAAATACGCAGTCGGAAAATCCACCTCCTTCCAGCAGATCTACGGCATGATCCCCCATGTACAGGAGTCCTTCCCGGGGGCTTTCGTCATCGCAGTGAAAGCCGGCAAAATTATTCCCCTGTCGGAAGCACGCAAATGAAATAAATCCTTACCTTAGTTTTCGTATAATTGCATCCATGAGACTTTCCAGTGAAATCAAGATCGGGATCATTGTTACCATTGCCATTGCCGCTACGATCTGGGGACTGAACTTCCTCAAGGGAAGGAACATCCTGAAACGTCAGGACACCTATTATGTAATCTATTCGAATATCGATGGCCTGGAAAAAAACAGCAAGATCTTTATCAGCGGTTTCAAGGTTGGACAGGTGGAGAATATAAAATTCAATCCAGACGGCAGCAACACCCTGACCGTGGCGCTCGGGATCGAAAAAGACCACCGGCTTCCCGTTGGCTCGGTCGCCATCCTCTACGATTCGGATTTCATGGGAACCAAAGCCATAAGCATCGAGCTTGGGGAATCATCACAGATCCATGAGCCGGGGGATACCCTCCCCGCAAAAATCAGGGCCGGACTGACCGATCAGCTCGAAGAACAGCTTTCCCCCGTAAAGGAAAAAGCCGAGAACCTGATGGTTACCGTCGATTCCCTGATGACGGCACTCGCCTATGTATTCGACCGGGAAAGCGGTGAAATGCTGAAATCATCCATCGAGAAACTGGAAAACAGCGCCGAGGGTATGGAACAACTGCTGGCGGAAAACGGCAAACTGAGCCTGCTCATCGCTCACCTGGAATCCATCACCCTGAACCTGAAAAAACACAATGAACAACTGGCAGCGGCCATGAGTAACATTGAATCCATCACCGATTCCATCGCCAGGTCTGACCTGAAGGAAACCATAAACAATGCCAACCGGACCCTGGAACAGACGCATCAGATCATGGAAAAGATCAACCAGGGAGAGGGAACCCTTGGCATGCTTGTCAACAACGACACCCTCTACCAGAATCTGACTGACCTGTCCAGGGAACTTGACCTGCTGCTGAAAGACCTTCAGGAAAATCCGAAAAAGTATATCAACGTTTCGGTGTTTGGAAAATCGGATAAAAATGACAGGAAATAAAAATTCTTCTGCCCGGATCTGATTTTTCCCTGCGAAAGGATTTGACCAAACAAGGTTTTTTTTTGATGAAAAATAATGACCCGGGAAAGCGACTGAACCCATTGCTTCAATTGATAATTACTAAATAATTAGTTTACAATTTCTTAACAACCAAGAGCATAATATATTGATTTTTAGATAATTAGACTTTTTTGCTTTTTTTTGGATTTTTAAAATCCTGATAATAAACCGGATATATTCTTTTCCAGAAAATCAAGTCTCAAACCACTTTTTTTTTATTTTTTTTTTCACAAACTTAGCTTACCCTTTGAAGGCAACTTAATACTTACTTGTAACCGAATAAATTTTTTCTCCCCGATGCATGAGACGGTTTGGAACAGGTGCTTGAAAATCATTAAAGACAATGTGCCCTCGATAAGTTACCGGACCTGGTTCGAACCCATCGTTCCGCTTAAGCTCGAGAAGAACATACTCACGATTCAGGTTCCGAGTCCCTTCTTTTACGAATATCTGGAAGAACAATACATCGACATACTTCGCAAGGTTCTGCGCAAGGAACTCGGATTCGATGCCAAGCTTGAATACAGCGTTGTCATGGAGAACAACGGTTATTCCAGCAACAAGCCCTATACCGTTAAACTTCCGGCCCGGAACCAGAAGGAGCTGAAAAACAAACCCGTCTCCGTGCCGATCGACACGGAAGGAACTGCGATTAAAAATCCATTCATCATCCCCGGTCTGAAGAAGCTGAACATTGACCCGATGCTGAATCCCGAGAATTCCTTTACCAATTTTGTTGAGGGTGACTGCAACCGGCTGGCAAGATCGGCGGGTTTTGCCGTGGCGAACAATCCGGGGGGTACCGCTTTCAATCCCCTTCTAATCTACGGTGAAAGTGGGCTCGGGAAAACTCACCTGGCCCAGGCCATCGGGATACAGGTCAAGGAGAAGTACCCGGAAAAAACCGTGCTTTATGTAAACGCCAATAAGTTCCAGACCCAGTTCGTCGATTCCATACGAAACAACAACAAGAACGATTTCATACATTTTTACCAGATGATCGATGTGCTGGTGATCGACGACGTCCATGAATTCGCCGGAAAGGAAAAGACCCAGGATGCATTCTTTCATATCTTCAACCACCTGCACCAGTCCGGGAAACAATTGATACTGACTTCCGACAAGCCACCGGTCGAACTGCAGGGCCTCGAACAGAGACTGCTTTCCCGTTTTAAATGGGGACTCTCGGCCGACCTTCAGGTGCCCGATTTTGAAACCCGCATTGCCATCCTGAGGAAAAAGACATACAAGGATGGAATCGATCTGCCTGAAGAGGTAGTCGAATACATAGCCACGCATATAACCGATAACATCCGTGAACTCGAGGGTGCCCTGATATCCCTGCTGGCACAATCCACCCTTAACAAAAAAGAAATTACCCTGGAGCTTGCAAAGGATATGATCGACAAGCTCATCAAAAACACCAAACGGGAAATCAGCATCGATTACATCCAGAAAATTGTCTGTAATTACTTTAACATACCGGTCGAACAGATCCAGTCCAAAACCCGGAAGCGGGAAATTGTCCAGGCCAGGCAGGTTGCCATGTACTTTTCCAAAAACCTGACCAAGGCATCCCTGGCCACCATCGGATCGCAAATCGGGGGCAAGGATCACGCCACTGTCCTTCATGCCTGCAAAACCGTTAACAACCTGATAGAAACGGATAAACGCTTCCGCATCCAGATCGATGAGATCGAAAAGAAGCTCAAGGTTTAATCACCCTGCGGGCATGGACCCGAATTGCCGTCCACCCTCACCGACCGACCCTGCACAATGATCTATCTTCTATTCAGCATCCTGAGCTCAACGGGGATTTTCCTGATATTCAGATTAATCGAAAAACGTAATATAAAAAACTTTCCCGTCATCGTAATCAACTACCTCACCGCAACCCTGGCCGGCTTTGCCCTCAGCGGTGACTCGGGCGGAGTTTCATGGGTCTTTCCCGCGGCCTTCTATATCCTGGCCGGCCTCATAGGAACCCTTTTCATCATCATGTTCTTCGTGGTGGCAAGGTCATCACAGAAGGCAGGCATGGCCGTCACAACCCTGGCCGGAAAAATGTCGGTCATCTTCCCCATTGCATTCTCCATCATCTATGATCCTGCGGATGGGATAAGCCTGCTGAAGGGCACCGGGATCCTGCTGGCCCTTCCCGGGGTCCTGCTGACCGTTCACCGGCCCCGGAACCGGCTTCCGGACCTCTCGCTTCTATACCTTCCCCTGGTGCTTTTCGTGGGTATGGGCTTGGTGGATTCGCTGGTCAAGCTGGCACAGTATGAGTATGTTTCGGACGCCAACCTTTCGCTTTTCACGGCAATTCTGTTCGGAATATCGGCCATCATCGGGATCCTGGTCAGTGTGATCAGCCGCGACCGGCTCGCCTCCCTGTTCAGCATCCGGGTGCTTGCCTGGGGCATCCTCCTGGGACTCGTGAATTTCGGCTCCATCTATTTCCTGGTTCGCGCCCTTAACTACCTTCATCCGGTCCGAGGTGCGATCGACAGTTCCGTGATTTTCGGCGTGAACAACATCGGCATCGTGGTCCTGTCCCTTATCCTCGGGGTGATGCTCTTCAGGGAAAAACTGTCCCGCGTCAACGCAGCCGGCATCGTAATCTGCATCATCGCAACCATAATCCTGGCTTATTCCTCCTGACTTATGCCTGCCCCGGATTCATACCGAACCATCGCCGGACCCACCGAAGGGAGTTACAGGGACCGAGGCAGCAGGTTCCTTGCATTCGCATTTCCGGTCAGCTCGACCGAACGGGTTCACGCCATTCTGGGGAACCTTAAGAAGAAGTATCACGACGCAAGGCATCATTGTTATGCTTACCGGCTGGGCGCGGCAAAAAGAGATTACCGTGCCTTCGATGACGGCGAACCGTCCCATTCTGCAGGCAAGCCCATTCTCGGACAGATAGAGTCCCACGACCTGAGCAATGTCCTGGTCGTGGTCGTTCGGTATTTCGGCGGGACCCTTCTGGGGGTCGGGGGACTCATGCGGGCTTACCGGGCGGCGGCCGCGGATGCACTCCGGAAAGCCAGCATAATCCTTGAGTTTGAAACCGAACTGATCGAGATCCGTTATCCCTATTCCCGGACCGGCGACATCATGAAACTGATCCAGGAGGAGAAGGCCGTGATCCAAAACCAGGATTATACGGGCGCATGCAGGCTTGAAGTCCGGGTCCGGAAAAACAGGGCTTCGAAAATGCTGGAAAGGATCCGCAAATTTCCAGATGCTGAGGCAGAAAGGAAAAACACTCCCGGCAGCGAATAGTTATAACAATTTATCAACAATGGCATTGCCGTAATTCATATCGTGGTTAATTTTAATGCCATATACCGATTCTTTATACCACGACATTGTTCATTGATATTTAAACACCCCACCTATGGTTGGTAAAAGCCTTGTGTCCATTAACGACTATACCAAAGATGAGTATCTGAAGATTTTAGAACTGGCGGCCAAATATGAAAAAAATCCCAGGCAGGATATTCTTAAGGATTATGTCATCGCCACCCTATTCTTCGAACCATCAACGCGGACCCGGCTGAGTTTTGAGTCCGCCGTGAACCAGCTCGGCGGCCGGATCATCGGCTTTTCCGATTCCGGAACCACCAGCGCATCCAAGGGAGAAACCCTTCGGGATACCATCAAGATTATCAGCAACTACAGCGACCTGATCGTCATGCGGCACCCCGTCGAAGGAAGTGCCCGGTGGGCCAGCGAGATGTCCACCGTACCCATCGTAAATGCAGGGGACGGGGCAAACCAGCACCCTACCCAGACCCTGCTGGACATGTATTCCATCAAGAAAACACAGGGCACCCTGGATGGGCTGAACCTATTCATGGTAGGCGATCTCAAATACGGGCGCACGGTCCACAGCCTCCTTATGGCCATGTCCAAATTCCCGACCACCTTCCACTTCATTTCCCCGGACGAACTGAAGATGCCGGAAGAATACAAGCGGCATCTGGAAGAGCTGGGACTGAAATATCATGAGCACAAGGATTTCACGGACATCATTTCAGAAGCGGACATCCTTTACATGACCCGGGTCCAGAAGGAACGTTTCTCCGATCCCATCGAATACGAAAGGGTTAAGAACGTTTACATCCTGAAGAACCAGATGCTGGAAAATACGAAAGAGAACCTCAAGGTCCTCCATCCCCTGCCAAGGGTGAACGAAATTACCGAAGATGTGGACAAGAACGTAAAGGCATATTACTTTACACAGGCCAGGAACGGGGTCTATACCCGGCAGGCCATCATAACTTCCATATTGGGTTTGAATTAAGCTAAGCATCATGAAAGATCGCAAACAGCTCGTAGTCAGTGCCATCAAAGACGGCACGGTCATCGACCATATCCCGGCCAAATTCCTTTTCAAGGTCATCGACATCCTGGGGCTCGATCACATCGAGAACCAGATCACATTCGGCACAAACCTGGAGAGTAAAAAGCTGGGCAAGAAGGGCATCATGAAACTCAGCGGGGTGTTCTTCAAGCAGGAGGACCTGGACCGGATAGCCCTGGTTGCTCCCGATGCGAAAATTAACATCATCCGGGACTATGAGGTAGTGGAGAAAAAGGTGGTGGAGATCCCCGAGAAGATCGAAGGACTGGTCAAGTGCGTAAACCCCATGTGCATTACCAACCAGGAAGAAGTCCGCACCAAGTTCGACCTGGTCACCCGGCAACCGGTCAGCATCAAATGCCATTACTGCGAGAAGATAACCCACGCCAGCAACATGGAGATCATAACCTCCCGCTGAGCCGGCTAACGAATCTTTTCAATGGAACGCACCAGTATTTCATCCCTGCGGATTCCCCTGAATGCCAGATAGATCAAAATTATGGCTACCACGGGAAAGACAACCGGGATCCTCAGCCAGTAATGCTCCACATTGATCTGCCGGAACATAACCACCCAGTAATAATAGAGCAGCCCGATCAACCCAAAGCAGAGAACGATGGAATATACGCAAAGGCGTATCTGCAATTTTCGTTTCCTGAATAAAAAGATATTAATCAAAAGAAGCAGTGCCGTTACCAGGATGAGAATGAGAACGGGAAGAGTCGGAACCAGCACTTCCCCGCTCTCCGTTTTTAATCCCCCGCTTTCAACCGTATGATAGACACCATCCGCTGTAAGGATTTCGGCAAGGGGCATGAAAAGCATGAATGCAAGGAAGACCGCTGCCCCCAGCAGGAATAAGGTCTGTATCCTCTGGATCATGACGCTTAATTGTTGCCGCCCAGGATGATCGGAAGCCCGTCCTTCCCGCTTCCCACAACCACCACCTTGGAGTTGGGTGATTCGGCAATCTTCAGCGTGGCCTCGATTCCCCGGAGTTTGATGATGTTCGTGGTCAGGCTGGCATTCACGGTACGGTTGTAATCGGCGATCCCCTTTGCTTCGATCAGTTTCCGTTCGGCTTCGAGTCTCTCACGCTCGTTGATGTAGCGCATGGCAAGAGCTTCCTGTTCACGGGTAAGCTTGTTC
>CAZNQG010000060.1:0-19890 GCA_964575235.1 uncultured Bacteroides sp. | reverse complement strand
GAATCATATGGGTCATCACTTTGAATAAATAATGTATCCAGATAGATGTTTTTAAGCGGTGGAGTGAAAGTGACGGTTAAATGGATACTGTCACCCGGGGATAAAATTGAAGAAGATTTATTCAGGCTATAAACAGAATTGTTGGCATAAATTGAGGATATATCAATTGTTATTTCTTCACTCGAGTTAATTAATATGATTTTTTGCGAAGCATTTTCACCATATAAATTCAAAGAAGTAACTGAATTGAAATTTACATCCGAAATAGTCAGATAGTTATATTGGCTTGAATCCCTGAGACAACGAACGGAAAATCCAGACTCCTTTAAGCTGGCGGCACCGTATACAAATGAATCATTATGGGACAATAACCGGCTCTCTGCGTCGACACTATAGTCCTCCGTAGCAGACCAAAAGACGGTATAGCGACCCATATAGTCGAAAAGTCCGGCGCCATGGGAGCCACCAGGCAACGCAGTAAATCCGCTCTCATTGGTTGCTCCGGTATTGGGACTTTCCCAGTGAATTGTACCTGTTTCTTTCAGTTTTCCTCCTGCAACTAATTCTCCTCCTAGGAAATCAGTTAGTTCGGACCATTCCTCATTAGTGGGCAGATGCCAGCCGACAGGACATACACCCTGGGTTATTCCGGGATTTCCTGCATCGGAAAAACCGTAATTCATTATCTCATTCCATTGGTATAAGCCTCCGTAAATATTGCTTAAACTGTCACTATTATGATAACAATACTTCTCAATGATGCCATTATCGGTTGCATTCTGAGTGCTATCAATCATGATCCCAATATTTAAATTCTCCTGCATCCACCATTGCTGGCCGATTTTTACTACACTATAAACCTGTCCGTCTCGGATATCAATGATTGAATCTGTTCTAATGTAACCACTTAATGGAACAGACAGGATGGAATTATAAGGATCATCGCTTGTAATAAAAATGGTATCTAAGTAATGAATTCCACTTTTAGGTGGATTAAAAGTAATTATGAGATGGGTACTGTCGCCTGGTGATACAACAACTGAAGATTTATTAAGATTAAATACTGAAGAATTCGTATAAATTGAACTTACATTAACAATATAATTCCCAGCATTTGAATTGATTATTACGATTGTATCAATTGTCCGGTCATCAGTAAAATCCAGTTTTGAAACAGTATGTAGATTTTTATCCGAAATAGTCAAATAGCCAAATTGACAAGAATCCCTGAGACAACGAACCGAAAGCCCAATACCTTTGTCGATCCCGGATCGGCATATATAAGAATAGTCATATAAAATTAACCGGTAACACCCATTATATGTGGACCAGAAATCGGCGGTGTGCCCCATATTTCCGTAATAACCGTCGCTGGAGCAGTAACCGCCAGGCAAGGCAGTAAATCCGCTCTCGTTGGTTGCTCCGGTATTCGGATTGATCCAATGAAGTGTGCCGGATTCTTTTAGTTTTCCTCCTTCATCCGTTCCGCGGCAATTCGATCCATCCGCCTCTGACTGGCTCATGCCAACAAACATCTCCAACTCCTTCCACTCCTCGTCGGTAGGCAAATGCCAACCCACAGGACAAATACCCTGGGTTATTCCCGGGTTTCCATTGTCCGACGGACTGTAATCCATCATCTCATTCCATACATATAAACCTCCATATGTCTCACAATGGTCCGGATTATCATCATAACAGTATTTTTCAATGATCCCGTTATCAGCCGCATCCTGGGTGCCATCAATACGGGTCCCAATATTCAGATTCTCCTGTATCCACCATTGCTGGCCGATTTTAACAATCATGTATTTCTGCCCATCACGAATGTCAATTATGGAGTCCGTTTCCTGGGCAAATAATGCAGAGATTGAAACAAGCAACAGTTGAAAGAAGATTATTCTTTTCATGATAACATATGAAAATAGCCATTAATAAAATTATGAAAAATCCAGATCTCAACCGATAATTCCGGCTACTATTTCTTGATCCCTTTCATCATCAGGATCATCGCTTTTCATTTAAAGGCCAGCATGCAAATATGAATAACGGCGCGATGAATACATTCCGTAATGTGAAAAACTCGGCTTGATATTCTGAGAAGATTGAAATCCGTACCGGGATTGCTGCCAGGCGATCAGTCGAACTTGATGTCCTTGATGTTGAGCTGGAGGTTGGTGCGGCCCATGAATTCGTTTTCGTCGATGGAATAGCAGATGTCGAATGCCTGTCCCTGGTCGATCTTCTTATACAGGTTCCCCATCTGGAAGGCAATGGCCGGGTAGACCTTGTAGGGGTCTGCCTCCTGTATCAGGTTCAGCTTCAGGTGGTCGCCGGTGGTCCCAACGACTTTCCCGGTCCCGTTGTCGACCACATTCTCGGTGAGAAATACAGGGGCCATGTTCTCGGGTCCGAAAGGCTCGAATTGTTTCAGGATCCGGAAGAACTTCATGTCGATGTCGTTGAGGGATATCTCCGTGTCTATCTCCACGACCGGGATCATTTGCTCGGGCGTGATGGTCTGTGACACGATCTCCTCGAAGCGTTTCTGGAATTTGGATATGTTTTCGACCTTCAAGGTGAGGCCGGCAGCATATTTGTGTCCCCCGAAATTCTCCAGCAGGTCGCTGCAGGCGTCCACTGCCTGGTAAAGGTCGAACCCGAACACCGAGCGTGCCGAACCGGTGGCAAACCCGTTCGATTCGGTGAGGATGACCGTGGGCCGGTACCATGTATCGATGAGCCTGGAGGCCACGATCCCGATCACTCCCTTGTGCCAGCGGGGATTGAACAGAACCGTGGTTTTCATCTTCTGCAGTTCCGGGTCCCCCCCGATGGTATCCAGCGCTTCCTGGGTAATGGTGGCGTCAATGTCCCTGCGGCTGGAGTTGTACTGGTCGACCTTTTCGCCTATGACCTTTGCTTTCTCCTTGTCCGTCTCGATCAGCAGGTTGACCGCCGATTTGCCGGATTCCATTCTTCCGGCGGCGTTTATCCGGGGACCGATCTTGAAAACCACGTCGTCGATGCTGATCTGCTTGTCGGCTATCCCGGCAAGCTCGATGATGGCCCGGAGTCCTGTCCGCGGCTCCGTGTTAAGCTGTTTCAGCCCGTAATGGGCCAGGATCCGGTTCTCTCCCGTGACCGATACGATATCGGAGGCAATGCTTACGGCCACCAGGTCCAGGTAAGGGATCAGGTCTTCGAAGGGGATCCCGTTACGCAGGGCGAATCCCTGCAACAGCTTGAATCCAACACCACAACCGGAGAGTTCCTTATCGGGGTAATTGCAATCCGGGCGCTTCGGGTCCAGCACGGCCAGGGCCGGGGGGATTTCATCCCCCGGGTTATGGTGGTCGCAGATGATGAAATCGCTGCCCTGGTGTTTGGCCTACTTAACCTTCTCCACCGCCTTGATCCCGCAATCAAGGGCCACGATTAAAGACGCACCGGTTTCCCTTGCGTATTCGATCCCCTCCTGGGAAACCCCGTATCCCTCGTTGTACCGGTCCGGAATATAGAAATCAAGCGAGTCGTGAAAGGACCGGAGGAAAGAATAAACCAGCGCCACGGATGTGGTGCCGTCCACATCGTAATCCCCGTACACCAGTATCTTTTCCCGGTTTTCTATGGCGGCTTCGATGCGGGATACGGCCCGCTCCATGTCCTGCATCAGGAATGGATCGTGAAGGTTGGAAAGCTCCGGGCGGAAAAAGGCCTTTGCCTGATCGAAGGTCTTTACGTTTCTCTGGACCAGAAGGGTCGCCAGGGGCTTGGCAATGCCCAGATCAGCGGCAAGCCGGTCTACCGTCTCCCCGTCTCCCTGGCTCTTCAGTATCCAGTTCTTCTCCATTGCCTTTACGTTGTGATTAATTCAACCTGAAAAACCTCTGAAAGCCTGTCCTTCAGCACATTGCCTACTTCCCTGAGGTCCATCTCCCGTCCCAGTTCCTGCTGCAGGGATGTGACCCCCTTATCGGTAAATCCGCAGGGGTTAATATACTGAAAATATCTCAGATCCGTGTTGACATTCATGGCAAATCCATGCATGGTGACGTACCGGCTGACCCGTACCCCGATGGCACAAATCTTTCGTGTTTTCCCGGGCTTGCCGGCATCCAGCCATACCCCGGTTGCGCCGTCCAGGCGCTCTGCCCGGACCCCGTATCGCTTCAATGTGCGAATTACGGATTCTTCAAGCTTCCATACATATTCCTTTACCTTAATGCCGAGGAATTCCAGATCTATGACCGGATAGCCGACGATCTGTCCCGGGCCGTGGTAGGTAATGTCCCCGCCCCGGTCGATCCGGTAAAAACGGGCATGGATCTTCTTCAGAATATCATCCGGTATCAGCAGGTTCTGGTTCTTTCCGCTTTTGCCCAGTGTATATACGTGAGGGTGCTCACAAAAATAGACCACCTGGGAGGGGGGACCACCGTTACCCGTACCCGGTTTTTCGGAAATCACCTTCATCAGGGTCCTTTCCTGCAATTCCCATGCTTCCTTGTAATCAATCATTCCAAGGTCGCAAAAGCTTATGTCATTTGTGTGGTTTTTCTGCATTTAAGGGATCAAGCCCGGGTGGGAGATATCCTGAATGATAACCGGCCATTGACCTCACAAATGTAGCGGAAAAAATTGACTATCTTAGCACAAACTTACATGTCCCCGATATGAACCGGCCCCCATTATCCGAACAGGAAAAGATCCGGAGGGATTCCCTGAATGAACTCATCCAACTGGGTATCGATCCATATCCCTCCGAGGAGTATCCCGTCAATGCACGATCGAGTGAAATTCTCGAGGGGTTCGACCCGGAGGGGAGAAACTTCCAGGATGTCAGCCTTGCCGGCCGAATCATGAGCAGGCGGATCATGGGAAATGCATCTTTTGCCGAGGTCCAGGATGAATCCGGGCGCATACAGATCTATATCCGCCGGGACGATATCTGCCATGGGGAGGATAAGACCCTATACAATACCGTATTTAAAAGGCTCCTGGACATAGGGGACATCATCGGCGTGAAGGGATTCGTTTTCAAGACCCAGGTGGGGGAGACCACCGTCCGCGTACGGGAGATGAAAGTCCTGGCCAAATCCCTTCACCCCCTGCCCGTAGTCAAGGAGAAGGACGGGGAAGTGTACGATGCCTTTACCGATCCCGAACAGCGCTAC
The DNA here is from genome assembly GCA_964575235.1 of uncultured Bacteroides sp. GTDB lineage: Bacteria > Bacteroidota > Bacteroidia > Bacteroidales > SM23-62 > SM23-62. The sequence goes on along the minus strand of CAZNQG010000060.1, from coordinate 14,713 downwards.
CGCCAGCGGTATGTGGACCTGGTCGTTAATCCGCATGTACGTGAAACCTTTGTAAAGCGTGACCGGATCATCGATTCAATCCGCCGTTTCCTTAACGAAAAGGGCTATCTGGAGGTTGAAACCCCGGTGCTGCAGCCCCTCTACGGGGGTGCCGCGGCCAGGCCCTTCACAACCTACCACAACAAGCTCGAGCAGAAACTTTACCTTCGGATCGCCGATGAGCTTTACCTGAAACGGCTGATCATCGGAGGCTTCCCGGGCGTATTTGAATTCGCAAAGGACTTCCGGAACGAGGGTATGGACCGATACCACAACCCGGAGTTCACCCAGGTGGAACTGTACGTGGCCTATAAGGATTACCTGTGGATGATGGATCTGGTCGAGGAAATGATCGAGAAGGTTTGCGTGGATCTGTACGGGGAGACAAAAGTACAGGTAGGCAAGAACCTAATCGATTTCAAGCGGCCCTGGAAAAGGTACACCATGTACAATGCGATCCGGGAGTTCACGGGCGTCGACATATCGGGGATGAAGGAGGAGGAGCTTTTCAAAACCGCAGGCAAGCTGGGAGTCGGGATCGATCAAACCATGGGCAAGGGCAAGATCATCGATGAGATCTTCGGGGAAACCGTGGAAGGCAGGCTGATCCAGCCGACTTTTATCATGGATTACCCCGTCGAAATGTCACCCCTGGCAAAGAAGCACCGGGATAAGGAGGGACTGGTGGAGCGGTTCGAGGCCATCGTCAACGGCAAGGAAATCTGCAACGCATTTTCCGAGCTCAACGATCCGATCGACCAGCGCGAACGCTTCGAGGAACAGGTCCGCCTGGGCAAACGGGGCGACGAGGAAGCCATGGTGCTCGACGAGGATTTCCTGCGCGCCCTGGAGCACGGGATGCCTCCCACGGCGGGATTGGGGATCGGGATCGACCGCCTGGTGATGACCCTGACCGATTCCCCCTCAATCCAGGACGTAATCTTTTTCCCACAGATGCGCCAGGAGGCGAGTCTGCAACCGACAGTCTCGAAACAGGAGGAATACACAGCGCTGGGCATTCCGGCTGAATGGGTGGGGCCGCTGCAGGCGCTTGGGTATGATACCGTTGAGAAGCTGAAGGCGGTGGAAAAGCCGGGAAAACTGCACCAGGAAATGATGGGATACAGGAAGAAGAATAAGCTTGAGATCGGGACGGTGACCCTGGAGGAGGTAAACGGATGGCTGGGAAATTAAATACCGTATTAAATTAAACCTAAATTCTTACCATGAGCACAAGAGAAGAAATAACCGGCAGTCTGGTAGCCAAACTCCAGGGAATAAAGACCATTGATGACCTGAAAGCCTCGAAGAAGACCATCATTGATGTCATGGAGGCAGCCTTTACCTCCGCATTGAATGAGGTAAAGGAATTCGTTGACCATATGGACAACATGCCCGAAGACGAGGTTCAGGCAAACGCAAGCAAATTCCTTGATGACAGTTACTGGGAAATGCCCCCCGAATTAGAAAATGAAATGATGCGCCTGACCGGCCTTCCGGGAGGGGAGGAGTACTTGGATACCCTTACTCCGGATTTGGATAAAATGATGGAACCCGTTATGGGCCGGTTTGAGATCTATGGTGAAAAGCTGAGGAATAAACTTTTCGGAGGAGTTATGGAGGCTTTTGATGGAGCCGTTAAGGATATGGAAGGTGAGATGGAAAAACTAAAGGACAGCATGAGTGATTCTTCGGATGAGGAGGAGGCATCGGAACAAAGGGTCGGATATAACAGCGATGATCCGGATTCAACAGTATTGTTATACGGATTATACGAAGCACCCACCGTGGCCGAACTGGATATCGAGGCTCTTGAAGAAACATTGAACGACGAACTTAAATATATTCATGAAGAGCTGAAAATACTCACCGATGAATCGTTCATGGAGCCCAGCGAGGATGACTTGATACGTATAAAGGAAATGGGAAACAAGGTTAAACGCATATTGCCTGAAATGGAAAAAGAGTTTACCCGTCTAGCAGGAGATCCCGATAATGCTGATCAAGCAAAGGCCGCTCATGCAAACCTAAAGGATAGATTTGCGTCAAAAATAGATGACATCAAAAACCTGGTGGAAAAATCGGGTTCGGATTCGTGATGAGGCAGAGCAATGCACCTGCCGTTCAATAACGGGAGGTATTACCGTTTGATAAAAATGAAATCTCCGCCCTCATCACCCGTATCCTGAATTACTCCGTATTGAGGGACATTGGGACTATTATTCAGAACAGCTTCGCGAAAGCTATTAAATAACTCGCTGGTTGACAGATACTTTTTTTCATTTTCGAGAAGCCTTTTCAACAGATATTCCAGGAAAACACTTCTGTCGGGGACTTCCTCCAATGTGCCGCTTGTCATGGCTTTCCGGCTTGTCAGTGAATATAACTTGTTCACCGCAACAGGAGCATCCAGAAATCCAGCTCTTGATTTAAATATGGAGCCGGCAAAACAGGCATCTGTGATTAATAAAGTATGCTGAGAATTAATATCATCCACAAAATCCTGGATCGTGCTGTTCCTGATCCAGTTAACTGAAGAGAATTTTTCGGCATCAGCCGGCAACCAGAATCCAGTCTCCCTTTCTTTATCCCAGTATCCATGTCCTGCATAAAATATGAGCAGATTATCCTCTTTTGTCAACTGATAGCTTAATTCATCAAGTTTTTTGATGATATCGGCCCTGGTTGGATTTTTAAGGAAAGTGACGTTTTCAGGATCAAACATATAATTACCGATCAATGTGCTGTATAACAACATTGCATCGGTAATTGGATTATCCAGATCCACCAGGTCAGGATCACTGTAGTTATTTATTCCTATTATTAATCCGTGATTTATCCCCTCATAATTTAGTTCATCAAAAGTTCCGCCGGTTACGTTTGAAGGCGTATTGATCAGGGAAAGCAACTTTCTGCAGGAGTTCGAAAAAACATCGCTTGCATCAATTTTAAAGAGATTCAATCCATCTGCCAGATCATACGATTGCTGAAAGTAACCATTTTCATCTGCGTCGATCATTTGATCGTTTATCCGGAGTGATTGAATACCCGACTCGTCTGTAATCCTGCCAATCAAATAGATTCTGGATGTCGAAATATGACCGGTATAAGAGGTGTCCACCCGGGGGGATATAATTTTTATCTCGGGAGGCATCATGTCCCTCTTATTTCCTTCAACTGAACCATCCCTGCCTGATTTAGAAATTCCGGGTTTTTTAATAATGATGGTGGTAGCTTCACTTTCACCTTCAATCTGGCAAAGCAAAGAAAGGCTTATGGTCATTAAACCCATGAAGGATACAGTGAATTTAAATGCATTAATACTCATAGCGACCGTGAACCCGGATTAATGACAAATTTTACCACAAAACCAATGGAAAAACCATCAAGCCCTTCATCCTGATTTTCGGATGGGACAATATCCAGCCACGGGGATAAAAGATATTCGAGCTCTGCTCCCAGGTATAAAAATTTAACAATCCGGATATCAAATCCCAGTCCGAGGGAACCAAAAATGCTGTACTTAAAATACTTTTCCTTTTTATATTCCTGATTATAGGTATACGAAATTTTTGTTTGTCCGAGATATAGAAAAGGGTATAGTGAATACCTGGTGTTTCGGATGAAGTCGTATTCGATGATTGCTCCACCAGAATATCCCCAGTAATATCCGGTATCCGGATAATTCGTACCGGAAACCGAGTAATTAATGCTTTTGCGGAATGTTTTGTAATAATCCCCTCTCACACCCAAACCTAATTGATTCAAGTAAATGGCCCCCTTCAGATTGAACCCATACGATCTGGAATCAAGAATACCTTTCGATCCCAGGTTTGCATTCAAATCCAGTTTGATTTTACGCCCTAATGACTGACCATTTTGTTCAGCCTGGAGAAAGTTCGCCTTAACTTTAAACTTTACATTCAAACTGACCAGTTCATCCACCTCCTCAAAAACATCCCATATGATACATCGGTTTCTCCCCGGACCAACAACCACTCCAACATCTCCGGTAACACTTTTTAAGGGTTCTCCATAAGCCTTGCCGCCATCCGTTGACATAAAAATTTCTACAAGGACAGACCGACCGGCCGGAATACCAACTAAATCGTAATATATGTGGATCTTTTCGCCCTCTATTTCGGGATGAACATTTTCAATTCTCTGTGCAAAACAATCAACTGAGGTTAATAGCAGAACCGCTATAATTATGGCCTGGAAAGGACTAATGGATTTCATGTATATCCAGGGTTCTCCCCAAATAAAACTTACGCGTTCCGATAAAGTTAAAAAATGTTTTCAACTCTCCCGTTTTGATCAGGAGTTTTTCCCCGGGTAGGGACGGAATGCGAAAAACAGAGCCGTGGGACGAATCCTATTTGCTCAGGTCGTAAACCAGGGTGGTGCTGAATTCGCCTCTGGAACTGCTGCTTTCTGATACAATGGTCAGGCTTTTGCCACCTTCTCCCAGTGTCCAGGTTTCGGTCATCTTGAATTCAAAGGTCTCGCCCTCGCGGGTAAAACTGCTGGCGGAACGGATCACAAGGGACTTGCCGTCTTCGCTCCATTTTGCGGTGGACACGGTCGTGCGGCTTTCCCCCTCAACGGTCGTTTCCTTCCCGTCCAGGCTGTAAACCGACTCCCTCCGGCGTTCCTGGCCATCCCTCCCGGTACGGGTCCTCACCACCGTCAGGTTCGCCTTGTCCTGTTTCACCTCCAGGGTTTTGGAAGGCATGTTTCGCCCCTCTCCGATCTGACTTTTTTCTTCATTCAGGGTCCAGGTTCCGTTGAAATCTGGCTTGGCCGCATAAGCCTTTGCAGGGATCATGGCGGCTGCCATCAAAGCAATGACCGCCAGAACGGCGGTCGCTAGCCCGGCACGCAGGCCGGATTTGTTGTTTGTGTTCATTTTCATTGGTTTTATAAATTAGTTTGACTCCGATTCAATGTAAAAGTTTAAGCGATGGCCGTTATTTTTGGTTTCAAGTTATAATTTTATCATGTTAAACCAAGCCCTGAATATGCATAAAGTCCTCAGCCATCCCCTGATCACGCACAAGGTCACCCAACTCAGGCGCAGGGAGACCTGCACCAAGGATTTCCAGCACCTGCTGAATGAAGTCGCGGGACTCATGGCTTATGAGATTACCGCGGATATACCCCTTGAAAAGGTCCGGGTCGAAACCCCGGTGGGAACCTGCCACACCCATGAAGTGGACCAGGAGATCGTGCTGGTCCCCATTCTCCGGGCGGGACTGGGCATGGTGGACGGTATCCGCGGGATGATCCCGACGGCCAAGGTAGGTCACATGGGGCTCTACCGGAACGAGGAAACCCTGGAACCGGTGACTTATTATGCCAAGTTTCCGGAGGATATGACCGGAGCTATGGTACTGCTGCTCGATCCTATGCTTGCAACGGGGGGATCGGCCAGTGCGGCCATCGGTGAGCTGAAGAAACACGGAGCGGGGATCATCAAGCTGGTCTGCGTAGTGGGAGCGCCCGAAGGGGTAAAGCGCGTGGAGACCGACCATCCGGATGTCGAGATCATTCTTGCCGCGCTGGACGACGGCCTTAACGACGATGGATATATCGTACCGGGACTCGGTGATGCCGGTGACCGGCTGTTCGGGACCCGTTAGATCCCTAGCTGTAAAGCACCACTTCGTTTTTCTTCTGGTTGGCGCTCACGATGTAATCCACCGAATCGAAAGTGAATACCCGGGTCTGTGTTGCCCCGGCACCCTCTTCGATGACCCTGCGTTCTAAATCCCCTCTCATAAGGTCCTTTACCACGAACGCCTCCAGGGCCAGGGAACCGCTCCGGTTCCCGACAACGATGGTCGGTTCGGACTTGAATATCCCGGCACTCAGTCCATGCCCGTAAGAGAGTTCGGTACGGAACCTGGGCGTCCAGTTGGCACCGTCCTGCTTGTAAACATTCAGGAAGTTCCCGTGAAAAGGTTCGATCGTAACCAGTTCATCGAGTCCGTCACCGTCGAGATCCATGAAGGATAATTCGCTAACCCCCTTGTAGAACATCTGCTTTACACTCCAATCCTCGCCCTCCCTGGAAAGGTAGAATATCCCTTCCGAACCGCAGAAGCAGATTACATCCGACCCGTTGACCCGGGTACGGCAGATGCCATGCAGCTTGCTGATGCTGTTTTCGACAACAGCGGACCTCCAGCGCCTGATCTCGCAGTGTTCCAGGTCGATCACGTGCACTTCGCCGGGCAGTGACCAGTCCCCCTCCCCCTCCTTATGCCTGCTTACGGTAATGGCTACCAAGTAATGTTTCCCGCCCTGATTCAGGGTTTCACATCGAAATGCATACGGAAGTTTATAGGCCATGCCCGATTCCCAGTTGTTCTCCATCCTGGTCAGCAGATAAATACCGGCCTCGCTGCCTCGGAAGGGCGGGAAATGCCCCATAATACTGACGAACAGGTCGGATTTCCCCGGGACGGGCAGGAAACTCATGGTGCCTCCGGGCAGGTGGGGGATCGGGTTTTTATCACCGTTCGAAAGATCGTACAGGTAGACTTCCGGAGTGGTTTCGGACCCGGCCCCGATGCAATAACCCGATCCGTTCCTGAACGCGTTCACGGTATATACCTGCTCGATATCGAGTATCTTTTTTTTCCGGTACATTTCAGTTCACTCCGGTAATGCAGCAATGATCTCCCTGAGGAAGTCATTCATATTAAAATCCTTCATGCTGTATCCCATCCGGACTACAACGAGTTTTCTGGACGGGATGATGTAAACCCTCTGTCCCAGGAAACCGTCGGCAAAATAGACGTCTCCGGGCACGTCTTTCAGATCGTTCAGCGGATTGGGCTCTTTCAGCCAGAATCCCGCTGCATACTGTCCTTCGCTGTTGGGCGCCTCCTGCCGCGTAAATTCGACCCATCCCGGGGGCAGAACCGTATCGCCTTCGAATACCCCGTCGTTAAGGTACAGCAGGCCGAAACGTGCCCAGTCCCTCACGGTCCCGTAACTGTATGACGAAGAAACAAAATTCCCGGCTGCATCGGTCTCCATCAGGGTGTTCAGCATTCCGATGCGGTGCATCATCTTCGTATAAGGAAGGCTGTAATATTCCTCGTCGTTGTCCAGGGCCCTTCGGACCAGTCCCGAGACCAGATTTGCATCCCCGCAGGAATATTTCCAGTTTTCCACGGGCGGGTATTCCATGGGCAACCCGACCACGAAGTTGAACATGTCATCACTCTGCATAAGCATTACGGTGGCTTCTGAAATGTTAAAATAATTCTCCACCCATTTCAGTCCGCTGTTCATATGCAGCAGGTCCTCCAGCGTTGTACGGCTGCGTTCGTCTCCCTGCCATTCGGGTATGTCGACCGGGACTGTAATGTCGATCCTGCCCTCACCGTCCAGCACCCCGACCATGGCGCTGGTAAGGCTCTTGGTCATCGACCAGTCGTGAAACGGGGTCCAGGCATCGTAGCCTTCCAGGTACTTTTCCCCGATCAGCATGTTTTCATAGACGACCGCAACGCCCAGGGTCTTTTTCAGGGGTTCCGTGCCCGGCGGATCCATTGCTTCCTCCAGGACAGCTTCCAGTTTCAGGTAGTCCACATCCTCCGGCATGGAATCCTGCAGGACATCCCCCAGGGGCCATGGGATGGTATCCTGGCTGTAACCCGGATCGGGAATGGTAAAGGAATCGGCCCTGAGCTCTTCCTCCGGAGTATCCAGCACGATCACGGATCCGAGTCCGTCACGGAAAACCGCCTTGCGGCGGGCAAGTCCGAATACCTTAGCCGTAACGGATCTCTCATCGTAATCGACCTGTGCCTTTGCCAGGCTGATCGGGAAGAAGGACAGGTCCTCCGCAGATATGCGTTCCGGGTCTTTCCCGGCAACAAACACACTCGAGCACATCCCTTTGGCGGCAAAGGCCGTGATGATGGGGACCCTGGGCCAGGCATAGACAACGGCGAAAACCAGTATGCCCAGCAGCAGAATATAGATAAGGCGTTTCAGTATTGTTTTCATGGTCCGTCGTTTTAACAATGAATGGGATGGGATCCGGTTGAAACGAAGATGAAAATTAATAAATTTTCACGGTGAATTTCCCAAATCCGGTTGGAAACTTTAAGAAACGATGGGTATATTTGATTGCTTATCTATGCGTCATGAATGCTCCCGGGGAAAATGGCAGTAAAAAATGGCGGCCCCTGGAAAAAATGTTTCACGAGGTCCCCGCCAGGTACGATCTGCTGAACCGTATCATTACCATGGGATTGGACAGGCACTGGCGGAAGCTGGCAGCCGGGGAATGCCTTGCAGGCAATCCTCAGGACGTGCTCGATCTCTGCACGGGGACCGGTGACCTGGTCGTCCGGATGGCAGGCATGACCAACGGGCATGCCCGGTTCCATGCACTGGATTACAGCGAACCCATGCTGGTGCTTGCCCGGGAGAAAGCCTCCAGAAAGGGCCTTAACGGGATCTCATTCATTCACGGGGATGCGGCAAGCATGCCCTTCGGGGACGGATCCATGGATGCCATCGGCATCGGATTTGCCTTCCGGAACCTTACGTATAAGAACCCGCACCGCGATCGTTTCCTCAACGAAATCCACAGGGTGCTCAAGAAAAACGGCAGGTTCGTGATCATTGAGAGCAGCCAGCCGCGAAACCGTTTCCTGCGAACTCTTTTCCGGATCTACCTTGAATTTATGGTTGGTCGCGTTGGCGGGCTCCTGTCGGGCCACAGGAAGGCCTACCGTTACCTTTCGGTTTCGGCGCGGAATTTCCATACGCCTGAAGAGATCAGGGAAATGCTCATGGACAGGGGATTCCGCAAGGTGGAACACCGGTCACTGAGCGGAGGAATAGCGGGATTGACTGTGGCTATTAAATAGTTAAATAAATATCTTTGAAATACCATGAAAAAACAATTCAACCGCAGGGCCTTTTTAAGAAACACCTCCCTTGGCGCCATGGCCGCCCCCTTCCTGGTACAGGGGGAAAATGCCCGTAAAGAGGATGAGACGGAAAGAGCACTCGTAAAATCCTACAAAACCCTCGGCCGGACCGGGTTCCGGGTATCGGACATCGGCATTGGTTCCCCACCGAGCGAGGCGGTGCTCAAGGCGGCCCTTGAGGCCGGCATGAATTACATCGATACCGCGGAACAATATGGCAACGGGAACAACGAAAAGATGATCGGGCGGGTGATCAAGGAATTCGACCGGAAAAAGGTCTTTATCAGTACCAAGATCTTCGAGGAAGGTGCCTATAAAAGCCGCCAGGATGTTGTCGAAAGGGTAAGGAAAGCCGTGGAGAGGCTGGACTCGGATTACGTTGACTGCGTGATGCTGCACGGGGCTGAAAACACAAGAATCCTGAAGGACGAGGCATTCCACGGGGCCATGGAGCAACTGAAATCCGAAGGGAGGGTCAGATACGTGGGCGTTTCATGCCACGGCTCGGCCTGGTACCTGCCCCCGGAGGAAGACCTGGAGACCGTCCTTCTGTCCGCCGTCGAGGACGGGCGCTTCGATGTCTTCCTGATGACCTACAACTTCGTGAACCGTGAAAGGGCAGAGAGGGTCCTCCGCGCCTGTGCGGAAAATGGGGTGGGCACCGCCATCATGAAATCCAACCCCATGATCACCTTCAAGGCCATCCAGGGACTGATCCAGCGTATGGAAGAGGGCAACCAGCGGGTGGACGATACCCTGAGGGACTGGCAGAACCGCCTGACGGAAGAAAAACGCCTGGCAAGGGAGTACTTCGGTGAGCACGGTTACGGAGACGAAGACCAGCAACTGGAAGAGGCCGCCATCCGGTTCGTCATCAACAATCCCGATGCAAATACGGTCTGCCTCCCCTTTAAAAGCATAAACGACATCGAGCGATGGGGAGCAAACTCCGGCAAGCCGCTGACCAGGGAGCATGATGCCATGCTGGACCGCTACCGCCGGAATTTCGGTTCACTGAACTGCCGTTTTGGATGCCGTGAATGTGCTTCCGCCTGTCCCCACCAGGTGCAGGTCAGTACCATCATGCGGTATAACTACTATTTCCAGAACAAGGGACAGGAAAAATATGCCATGGAAAAATACGCGGGACTTCCGGGACGGCGTGCGGAGGTCTGCCGTGATTGTCCCGGATACTGCGAAAAAGCCTGCCCCTACGGCGTCCGTGTAAGGACCGTTCTCAGCATGGCGCATGAAAACCTGAATACCGGGTTTGCATAATACCAGAAAAGTCTACTCGTACCGCAGTGAATCCACTGGATTCTGCCCTGACGCCTTCAGGGTCTGGGACAGGATGGTCAGGAAACTCACGGCGATGATGAAAAGGGCCCCCAGCAGGAGTGAACCCGCCCCGAATTTCACCCTGTATGTGAAGTTTTGCAGCCAGAGATTGTTCCCAAAATACGAGATCGGAAGCGCTATCAGGATCGCAATCCCGATCAGGCGGATGTAGGATCTGGAAACGATGTAGGCAATGTCCGAGCTTTTCGCCCCCAGAGCCTTGCGGATCCCGATTTCCTTGATCCGGCTTTCGGTGCTGTAGGCGGCCATGCCGAAAAGTCCCATGCAGGCAATAAGAATGGCCAGCAGGCAGGCAAAACCCACCATCCACAGGATATCACCGAACAGCGTATAGTACTCCCTGATTTCCCGGTCCATGAACTCGGCCTTCATTTCCCGGTCCGGGTCCACCTTCTCCCAGGCTTTTTCAATTTTTCTCATGGTCGAGGGTATGTCCGCGGAACGGACCTTGAGATGGGCGTAGTTGAAACTGCCTGGCCGGTAACGCAGTCCCATTGGACCGATCCTGGAGAACATGGCGAAATAATGATAATCCTCCATCACGCCGATCACCTTCAGCAGAAGGGAATCGTCGATGGTAATGGTCTGTTGGAGTGCAGCTTGCGGGTCCTGGAAACCAAACTTCTCAACGGCTGTTTCATTCAAAATGATGTATTTTTCTCCGCCGGTGCCGGGATTTTCCGGAAGGTTGGTTCCCGCAAGGAGATTCAGTTCAAGGACTTCCATGTAATTTGGATCAACGCAGAAGTAGGCCAGGTCGAATTTATCTTCCTCATCATCCAGGTATGCTTCATCGTTCCACATATTACCTATTGCGGGTATGTGCGATGCCCATGCGATTTGCTCAACTTCAGGTATATAGGACAATTCCGTTTTCAGCCGTTCCCAGTCATTCCCCTGAAGCTGGACATTCAGTATATTCTCTTTCTGGAAACCATAGTCCGTGTTCATGAAATAACGGAGCTGCCTGTAAAGCAGAACAATGGTGATAAATAGAATGATGGATACCGAGAACTGTGCGACGACCAGGAATTTTCTGAGAAACATCCGGCTGAGGATCCGGATGCCGAAGGTATCCTTGAAAACCGAGACCGGGTTGAAGGTCGACATGTAAAATGCCGGTATCAGTCCTGCCACAATACCTGTGAGAATGGCAAACAGAAGGAAGCAGGCATAGACGGTAAGGTTTTCACGTGGACTGATCTCCAGGAAGCTCATGAATTTCATTCCAACGAAAGCAGGTGTGAGAAATTGCAGGATGACATAGGCCAGCAGGAGGGCCAGCAGGGAGGAAAGCAGGGATTCCGCAAGGAACTGAACAAGCACCTGGGACCTGAGGGCCCCGGCCACTTTCCGGACCCCGATCTCCCTTGCCCGGGTAAGGGCTTTGGCAAGCGACATATTGGTGTAGTTAAAAGCGGAGGTAAGAATAAGCACCAGAGCCAGCACAACCATGAAAATAACCACCATCCGCGGCAGGTAGAATCCCAGTTCATTCCCGAGCAGGGGACCGGGCACAATCTCGTCGAGTTCCTGGAGCCGGAATGAAAAATCCCTTTCCGGATCCCCGGAATACCGCTCTTTTCGTATCGTTTCGAAGGGCAGGTCCAAATCCTGAGGCACCGCCCCTTCCTTCAACAGAACGTAGGCATAGGACGCATAAATGTTGTTCCAGTTTTCGCTCATGTCCCGCTTCATGCTTTTGACCGAAACAAGCGCATCAAACTGGATGTGTGACTTAAAATCGTTGCGGGGCACGATGCCGGATACGATGTACTGCCCGACCGAATCAACGGCAAAGGGCTGACCGATCGGATCGCTGTCGCCAAAAAACTTTTCAGCCGTCTCTTCGGTCAGGATGATCGAATTGGGATCATCCAAGGCATGCTCCCGGTCCGTCCCCTCAAGGGGAAAATTGAATATCCTGAAAAAACCATCGTCCACCTGCAGCAATTCTATGTTAATGACCTTGTTGGCAGCCCTGCCGTCCCCGCCCCCGAAGTCCCTGTAGATGGTCGCAGCCCTTTCAACAACAGGATAATTATCTTCCAGGCAGGAAGCCATTGGAAATGCAGTTGTCGCATACAAGGTGAACACGTCGTCCGATAGCTCATTGTTGGTAAGTACCCTGTATATTCGGTCCCTGTCCTTGTGAAAATTATCGTATCTGTACTGGTCAACCAGGATCAGTATGATCAAAAGGCAGACGGACATGCTCAGGGCAAGTCCCAATATGTTGATCAGGGAAAAGCTTTTATGGCGCAGGATGTTCCGGAGTGCGGTCAGGAAATAGTTTTTCAGCATAAACGGGATATTTGGTTTTAGTAATGTTACAGCTTTCCCTGCTGAAATTCATCTAAGAATGTACTGAATCCGCAAATTCATGTTGCGAACCGGGATTTTACACGGTCGTGAACTTCAGGGCCTGCGTAGCGGTTTGAACGCCTGGTCTAAACGGTGTAATGAGTAATTCCGCCTATGCGTTCACATGCCGCTCGGCGTGGTAGGAGGAACGGACCAGGGGACTGCTTTCTACGAAGCGAAATCCCATTTCCAGGCCGATCCGTTCATATTCCTTGAAGGTGCCGGGGTTTATGTATTCCTTAACGGGATGGTTCGCCCGGGTGGGCTGAAGGTACTGCCCGATGGTAAGCACCCTGCAACCTGCGCGGCGAAGGTCTTCCATGGTTTCCAGGACTTCTTCCCGGGTCTCGCCCAGTCCCAGCATGATGCCGGATTTGGGTACGGCCCTGCCGGAGGAAGCGATGTGCCGGACAACCCCGAGGCTGGTCTCGTAGCGGTTCAGGCTCCTTATCCGGGGAGTGATCCGCCGGACGGTCTCCAGGTTATGGGATATAACCTCGGGACCGGCATCGATAACCTTCTGCGCATCTTGCAAGTTTCCCCTGAAGTCCGGTATAAGGGTTTCCAGGGTGAGTCCCGGGTTGAGTTTCCGGATTTCCTGCACCGTGGCAGCCCAGAATTCCGCCCCCCCGTCCTCCAGGTCATCCCGGTCAACCGAGGTGATCACGCAGTGCCGCAGGCCCAGCGCCCGGATGGATTCCGCCAGCCGCCGGGGCTCGTCCCAGTCCACCGGCAAAGGCCGGCCCGTCTTCACGGAACAGAACTTGCACGCCCTTGTGCATATGTCCCCCAGGATCATGAAGGTGGCCGTCCCCGCGTTCCAGCACTCCCCTATGTTGGGGCAGTTGCCGCTCTTGCAGATGGTGTGCAGGTTATTCTTGATGGAGAGATTCTTAAGCCTGCTGTAATTTACTCCGGCCGGGCGTTCCATCCGGAACCAATCGGGAAGCCTTCGGGTCGCTCCAGAAACGTTCTCATTATGCTTCTTTTCTATTCGTCGTACATTTTTCATCGCATCCGCATTTTCTTAACATGCTTCGGGTTCACCCCGGGGGATCATTTCGTATTACCGGTTCTTTCATGCCTCCCGGATCCTGCGGCTTCATGGTTTTTATATGCCCGCTCCAAAAATACCCATTTATTTTGAATGATTCTAAAAAATGTGGGAAGCCCTTCCCCGCTTCAGCAAGATGGCTTTTTCTTATTAATTTTCCATCCGGCTCCTGCCGGAAGACTTCCGGCGAACCATTCCGAATGAAACCACATGATACTGGGAATTGACATTGGCTCCATGTCTATTTCGGCGGTCCTGCTTGACCCGGGCGGGCAGGTATCCGGGACCTTTTATAAATTTCACGAAGGACGCATTGGAAACGGTTTGCGGGAGCTGGCCGGAACCGTTGATCCGGCCCTGGAGCCCGGGATCGCGCTGACCACATCCTCCCGCCTGGAGATGCCCGGCCTGGAAACAACGGACATACAGACCGCCCTGATCCGTGCAAGCCGCTCGGTGGACGGTGGTCCCGCATACATCCTCCATGTGGGTGCTGAAAAGTTTTTCCTGGTCCGCCGCGGCCCCGAAGGCGAATATGAATCATCCCGTACCAATACCTCCTGCGCCGCCGGAACGGGCAGCTTCCTGGACCAGCAGGCCAGCCGGCTGCAGATCGATTCCATCGCTGAATTCTGCCGCATGGCGGAAGAGAACCGGGACAATGTGCCCGAAATTGCATCCCGTTGCTCGGTTTTCGCCAAAACCGACCTGATCCATGCCCAGCAGGAAGGATATTCCGCCGGGGCCATTTGCGACGGGCTTTGCAAGGGACTTGCACGGAACCTGGCCGACACGCTTTTCCACGATTTCAGCCCGGGTGGCCGCATTTTGTTCACCGGCGGGGTATCCAGGAACCAGGTCGTGGTAAAATACCTGGAGGATATGCTGAAAGCCCGGATCACGGTCCACCCCCTCTCCCAGCTATACGGTGCGCTTG
>CAZNQG010000059.1:0-19986 GCA_964575235.1 uncultured Bacteroides sp. | reverse complement strand
TTTCCTGTATGAGCTCTTCCATGGTGGTGGCCTTCGAGAGCGTAAGCCCGGTGCAGGTGATGTCTCCGATGGTCCTGCAGCGCACGTCCTTGTCCACTACTTCCTCGGTGTCTTTCTTGATCATGAAGGGGGCATCGGCCAGCCATACACCGTCCCGGTGAAAGACCTTTCTCTTGTGTGTGAAGTAAAGGCTGGGGATCTCCACATCCTCCATATAGATATACTGCCAGACATCCATTTCCGTCCAGTTGCTGAGCGGGAAGACCCGGAAGTGTTCTCCCATCCTTTTTTTTCCATTGAACAGGTTCCAGAGTTCCGGCCGCTGGTTTTTCGGATCCCACTGCCCGAATTCATCCCGGTGGCTGAAAAAGCGCTCCTTGGCCCTGGCCTTTTCCTCGTCTCTCCGTCCGCCTCCCAGGGCGGCGTCGAATTTCAGTTCCTCGATGGCATCCAGAAGGGTTACGGTCTGCAGCACGTTCCGGCTGGCGTTGACGCCGGTTTCTTCCACCACCCTGCCCCGGTCGATGCTGTCCTGCACCAGGCGGACAATGCAACGGGCACCGGTTTTTTCCATCAGGTTGTCACGAAACTCAAGGGTTTCCTGGAAATTGTGACCGGTATCGATGTGCATCAGGGGAAAGGGTACTTTGGCAGGCCAGAAGGCTTTTCTCGCCAGGTAGAACATCACGATGGAATCCTTGCCGCCCGAGAAAAGCAGCACGGGTTTTTCAAATTGTGCCGCCACTTCACGGATGACGAAAATGGATTCCGCCTCCAGCTCACGCAGGTGATTCAGGTTGTATTTGTCCATCGTGCAAAGATAGAAAAAATGAAGAAATCAGAACTTCACGGCCGTCCCGTAGGCAAGGATCTCGGAGCATCCCTGCATCACGGCGGAAGTGGTAAAGCGCACGTTTACGACGGCATCGGCGCCCATGCGGTCCGCGTCCAGAACCATCCTGTTCAGGGCTTCTTCCCGGGCATCCGCCAGCAGGCGTGTGTATTCAGAGATCTCCCCTCCGACGAGGTTTTTGAGTCCCGCGAAAATATCCCTCCCTAGATGGCGGGCCCTTACCGTGCTTCCCCTGGCTATGCCCAGGGTTTCCGAGATCTTCCTTCCGGAGACCTCTTCCGTGTTGACGATGATCATGATGCGTGTTTTTAAAAGATTCTCTTGATGATTCTGAGTTTATGCGTATACCTCTTAAGTTCCCGGCTGTATATTCCCTGGTGGTCGATCGGATCGATCCTCACCCGGCCGGATGCATGCAGCACCTGCCCGGGTTCCATCAGCAGTCCCGCATGTACGATTTCCCCCTCTTCATTGTCGAAAAAAACCAGGTCACCGGTCCGGGCCTCCGGCAGCATGTTCATTGCCCTGCCCTGAATGACTTGCATGGAGGTGTCCCTGGCCAGCGGCACGCCGAGGATCCTCATAACGGTCTGAACCAGTCCCGAGCAATCCGTTCCGTAAGTGCTTTTGCCTCCCCACAAATAGGGAATGTTAAGGAACTGCCTGCCGGTCTTCAGGATGCGATCGGTTGTTTCCCCTTGCGGTTCCGTGCAGGGCTTTTCCATCCGGTAAGTTTCCCCGCAGTGAACTTTCAGGGCCTGTTTCGGATCGAAGTAAAGGATGGAGCCGGCGGGGACCAGCATGCGCTCTTCTCCCGAAGCCCTCTGGAGGCTGAGGAATGTATGCGGCTGTACACAGTACGATAAGTTCCTGTATCGGTCCAGTTCCTCATCGCTTAAGATTCCCGTCCCGCTCCTGCTTATCCATCCCTCGTAACCGTCGTACTCGTTCCGTATAAAAAGCCAGCGGGAACGGCTCTCGAGGACCTCGAAGATCTCGCCGAACAGCAGCTGTGATGTCATTTCGCTCTGTTCGGTATCTTCCCTTCGGACGGCCGTGCAGGGAGCCTGCATTATTCCATGGTTCATACCGATCGGGATTAAACTTTAAATATAGAGCTTATTGAAGAAGTACCAATTCGTTCGATATTACTATTTTTATCAAAATTCTCAAACAGATGAAAAGACTGGTTTCCTTTCTGGGAAGACACCTCAAGGAGATTTATATTGTTACGCTATTTGTCCTGACGACGCTTGTCATCCTGCTTCTGTTCCCGGGAGAGGGAAGGTTCCGTTTTGAGTTCCAGAAAGGGACTCCCTGGATGCACGACGAACTGATCGCACCCTTCGATTTCCCGATCTACAAGTACGATGAGGAAATACAGGACGAACGCGACAGCATCCTGCAGGAATTCAAGCCGTATTTCAGGATGGACCCGGAGATAGCCCCTCAGCAAATCCAAAGGCTGGACGCGGTATTCGAGCAAAGGTGGGAAGCCTACATCGCCTCGGCTGAGAACCTGGGCCGCAGGAGGCTGAGACAACTGGAGGAGTCCAGGGAGGATTACCTCCGTATGGCGGGAGACATCCTGCGCTTCGTATACGCAAAAGGGATCATCGGTAACGAAGACGTTCTGGAGCGGGTAGACAACAAGGACCTCAGCATTGTCATCGTTAAGGACCAGGTGGGGGAGGAACGGGATTACAAGGAGGTTTTTACCCAGAAGAATGCCTACGAATACGTTCTGAACCGGCTGGAAGCCTATGCGGACAGCATGTATTCGGAATCCGACATGGAGTTTTTCAGATCGCTGAACATAAACGAGTTCCTCAGTCCCAACCTTGACTACGACGAGGAAACTTCCGCCCGGATAAAGCAGGAACTGGTGGACCAGCTTTCCCTCACCAAGGGAATGGTTCAGTCCGGCCAGCGGATCATCTCCCGGGGGGAGCTGGTGACCGCTGAAAAATTCAGGGTGCTGGAATCCCTCAAGAGGGATTACGAAAAGAACCTGGGACTCCAGGGCCGGTTCAACTCAATTTTCATGGGCAAGGTTCTCCTGACCATCATCCTGATGATCCTGCTCTACCTTTGGCTTTATAATTTCAAGAAAAACATACTGCAGTCCACCCGGGAGACCTCCTTCATACTCCTGCTGATCCTGATCCTGGTGGCCGTTTCGAGCCTTACCCTGCGCTACGATGTGCTCAGCCTGTATGTCATTCCCTTTGCCCTGGTTCCCATCCTGATACGGACCTTTTTCGATTCCCGCCTGGCCTTTTTTATTCACGTCATTGTGGTCCTGATCGTGGGTTTCTGGGCCCCCAACAGTTTTGAGTTTATTTTCCTGAACCTGGTGGCGGGCCTGGTCGCGATTTTCAGCCTGACCAACACCTACCGCAGGGGCATCCTCTTCCTGACGGCCGTACTGATCATCGCGGCCTACTCCACGGTGTATTTTGCCTTCTCCATCATACAGGAAGGCAACCTGGATTCCATTCGGTTCAAAACCTTTCTCTGGTTTGCCGGAAACGGGCTGCTCATCCTCACGTCATACCCGATGATCTTCATCTTTGAAAAGAGTTTCAAGTTCCTCTCGGAATCAACCCTGATCGAGCTCGCGGATACCAACCAGCCCCTCCTGCGCGAACTTACCGAGAAAGCACCGGGGACCTTTCAGCACAGCCTGCAGGTTGCCAACCTGGCCGAGGAAGCGATTTTCCAGATCGGGGGCAACGCCCTGCTGATCCGGACCGGTGCGCTGTACCACGACATCGGGAAAATGGAGAGCCCGATGTATTTCATCGAGAACCAGATGACCGATTCAAATCCCCACGACAGGCTGGAGTTCGAGGATAGCGCCAGGATCATCATAGGCCATGTTGCCAAAGGCATCGAAACAGCCCGGAAACACCGTCTTCCCGAGCCGATTGTGGACTTTATCCGGACCCATCACGGCACCACCGTCGTGCAGTATTTTTACCGTTCATCCCTGAAAAAATACCCGGCTGACGAGACCAAGCTGGAGAAATTTTCGTACGGGGGACCCAAACCCTTCACCCGGGAGACCGCGGTGCTGATGATGGCCGATTCCGTGGAGGCATCCTCCAGAAGCCTGAAGGTCAGGGACGAGCAGAGCCTTAAAAGCCTGGTTGACCAAATCATCGACCACCAGATTGCGGGAGGACAGTTCGACAATGCGGACATTACCTTCCGCGACATACATAAAATCAAGGAAATTTTCCTTCGCAAGCTCCTGAACATTTACCACGTCCGGATCGAATACCCGGAATAAAATCCCTGTGGCCGGTTCCGGTGAAGATGCGATTCAGAACCGGGTGTCCACGATTTCCACCCCGGGATGTGCTTCGGGATCAAAAACAAAGCTTTTCGCATCGGTCTTCACCCGGCGTCTGTAATCCGTCAGGATGACGGTATGATTGGCGGCATTCTTGCCGAAGGCCTCGGCCGAATAGATCCGGTCGTCCTTCTCGTTGATCAGGAGCTTGACCGTATGGTAGTTCTTATCCAGGTTTTCGGGGAAAATGTCGATCTCCCAATAGCTTTTTCCCTGGTAACTGATCTCCCCGGCCAGCCGGTATTTGAATCCTTCCCGGTAAAACGTGAACAGGTCGGAGGGATTGGAGATGAAAAACTCGTCGGTATCGCTCCCTTCCTCTGCATCGCTGACGTAAACCTCGTTGGCCGGGACCAGATGGTTCCAAACGGTAGCGCCGTCGCAGTATACGACGGATTCGCCCACGCTGAGCCTGAATTTCTTTTCCTCGAGCAGGAGGCTGCCCTGGTATGTGGTGGTCTCCTTGGTCATCAGGTCTTCGAAGATGTATTCAAAGGATACCTCGATGGGATAGTCGGCCTTGGACCGGGCCGATACCCGGTCCAGTATTCTTTTTGCCTCCGGGTCTTTCTGGCATACCGAAGCCTGGAAGGCAAAAGCCATGATCAGTATGAATACGCTCCTGTGCATGCGTCTCAGGTGTCCTGCACGTTGTTGTCCAAAAACTGTTCCAAACTGAGCAGGTCCTTGAACATGACCTGCCGGGCCTTGCTGCCCTCGTAGGGCCCGACGATCCCGGCAGCCTCAAGCTGGTCGATGATCCTGCCGGCCCGGTTGTAGCCAATGGAGAACTTGCGTTGAATCAGGGAGGTGGATCCCTGCTGGTATTCGACGACCAGGCGTGCCGCCTTTTCGAACAGGTCGTCGCGTTCGTTCGGGTCAAAATCCTCGAGTTCGCCGGCGGACTCATCCACGTACTCAGGCAGGAGGTGTGCGCTGGGATAGGACTGCTGGGCGGCAATGTGGCTTGTGATCGCTTCGATCTCGTGGGCGTCGATGAAGGCACATTGAAGCCGAGTCATCTCCGACCCGATGGCGATGAGCATATCACCCCTTCCCACGAGTTGGTTGGCTCCCGGGCTGTCCAGAATGGTCCTGGAATCCATCATGCTGGTGACCCGGTAGGCGATGCGCACCGGGAAATTCGCCTTGATCGAACCGGTGATGATGTTGGTGCTGGGGCGCTGGGTGGCGATCACGAGGTGGATGCCGATGGCCCGTGCGAGCTGTGCCAGGCGGGCAAGAGGCGTCTCGATTTCCCGTCCGGCGGTCATGATCAGGTCCGCAAACTCATCGACGATCATGACGATATAGGGGAGGTAGCGGTGCCCGGCTTTCGGGTTCAGCCGGCGGGCGACGAATTTCTCGTTGTATTCCTTGATGTTCCTTACCTTGCCGGATTTGAGCAGGTTGTACCGGCTGTCCATTTCGATGGTGAGCGAGTTCAGGGTCCGGATCACCTCCCGGGTATCGGTTACGATGGGCTCTTCCGTATCCGGGAGTTTTGCCAGGAAGTGTTTTTCGATGTAATTGTAAAGGGTCAACTCCACCTTTTTCGGATCGATCATCACGAATTTGAGCTGGGCGGGGTGCTTCCGGTAGAGAAGGGAGGCTATGATGGCATTGAGTCCCACGCTCTTACCCTGTCCCGTGGCCCCGGCCATGAGAAGGTGGGGCATTTTGGTGAGGTCTACGACGTAGGTCTCGTTCGAGATGGTCTTTCCCAGTCCCACCGGCAGCTCAAACCGGGATTCCTGAAACTTGCGTGAAGCCAGTATGGAACGCATGGTTACGATCTCCGGCTGGCGGTTGGGGACCTCAATGCCGATGGTTCCCCGGCCGGGGATGGGAGCAATGATCCGTATGCCCAGGGCCGACAGGCTCAGGGCGATGTCGTCCTCGAGGTTTTTGATCCTGGAGATCCGTACCCCGGGCGCGGGAACGATCTCGTAGAGGGTGACCGCGGGACCTATGGTTGCCTTGATCTTGTCGATTTGAATTTTGTAATTGCCCAGGGTTTCAACGATGCGGTTCTTATTGCTGATCAGCTCCTCCTCGCTGACCGTAGTTTCTTCCGAGGAATGTTTGTCCAGCAATTCCAGCGAAGGCAGCCTGTAGCTCGACAGGTCCAGCGTGGGATCGTAGTTTTCAAGAACGGCCTCGGAATCACCGTTTACCTGTTCACCCCCGTCTGCCTTCTCAACGGTCATCTCGATCCTGTCCGCATCGCGATCATCCCCTTCTTCTACGGAGGTATCCGTGCCCGCTTCCTCGTCTGCATCCCCGCCCGCTTCACCTGTACGGGCGCCCTCCGGGACCCCGGATTCCTCTTCTTCCAGGCTGTGTTCACCGACCGATTCATCGAAGGAGTCCTTTCCCTCTGCTCCTTCCCCTTCTGAGGCGACGGTTACCCGGGTCCGGGAACGTCTGAAGATACCGGCAACACGGTTCAGGGTTGAATCGAACGAAAAAAGGATGAAGGCCAGTACGAGCACGGCCAGCAGGAAGACGGTTCCGGTCTTTCCGAGAACCGAAACGATCCATTCGCTCAGGAAATAGCCGTGGCTTCCCCCGGGACCGCTGCCCAGGAAACCGCCGGCATCCCCGAAAAGGAAGGACAGGATTATCGAAAGGAGTATGGTGCCCAGCAGGCAGTTCCGGATCGTTTTCCCTATCCGGAAGGTCTTGATCCGGATCATCCGAAGTCCGAGTACGAACAGGATAAACGGAAGAAGATAGGATGCCAGGCCAAACCAGTGGTTGATGAACTTGTTGGCCAGATAGGCGCCGAATTTCCCTCCCCAGTTATCCACCACCAGTTCGGGTCCCGAGAAAACCCTCGACCATTCGAAGCTCTGGTCCGTTTTCCAGGTAAAGAAGTAGGAGATGAACGTGAGGTAAAGGTAAAGGGAAAACAGGACAAGGAAGATCCCGAGCGTGAGCCTGAACCGCTCATCGCGCAGCAAAGCCAATTTCCCGGATCCTTGTTCTTTCTGCTTCTTGCCCATAGGTCTGTCCGCCTCAGTTCATCAGTGCATTCAGTATGCTTTCGATCTCAGTCTTTGAAACCGGTTTATAATTTTTTGGGATCTCGAATCTCTTCTGTGGTATATGCACCGCCTCGAAATCGGTGGCCACCATGTGCATATTTTCATTTCCCATGAGTGTGTTGAATTCGAGAAGGATGCCTTTAATCCCGCTGAAAGGGGTGTTGCTATTAGGATTGACGGGACCGATATCCTCGGTGTACCAGATGTCGAACGGTTCGATGCCGTCATCCGGGAAGCGGGCTGTGGCATGACGGCATCCCAGTCCCGCAATCTCCTTGCTCCGGTCGGTAAACTCAATCTGCATTCCGTCGAGCATCCCGAAACAGCACGGGGGCTGTTTCCGGTCCCCCTGGTAAATGTATCTTTTATCGATGAACTTAACCCAGGTGGTATGCTGTCCGCTCCGGAGGTTGGTAACATGCACCAGGCTAAAGAATCCGAGTCCCCCTTCAATCGTATTCCGCACCTTCTGCTGGCTGAATTCCATGATCATTTCCCTGGGCATTACGGATGCGGAATATCCACCGGCAGTGTTTTCCTCGTAGCTGATGCTGAACCTGATTTTCCCTTCGGTCGTGTCTCCGGTCCGATCACGCTTGCAGGCAGGGGAAAGCAGGATCAGGATGGCCAGGTATCTGGGGATGTATCTGTGCACGGCGGAGGTAATGGTATTTGATCCATAAAAATAGCAAAAAAAGGCTTGGGTCTTTTAAAAGTTCCAAACCTTTAGCGGGCTGTTGTTAAACAATCGCCGGGCAGGGCTCCGATTCCCTGAATTTTATAGATTTGTATCCTTTCGGACCCGGAAAAAGGTAATCTTATGAAGAGGTTGGCGGTAATTGCCCTCGGCGGGAATGCATTGCTGAGGGGAGACCAGGAGGGTACCATTGACCAGCAGGAGCAGAATACGACGGATACCCTGGAAAACCTGATGTTCCTGCTGAACCAGGGTTACGACCTGGTGATCACACACGGCAACGGTCCCCAGATAGGCAACATCCTGATGCGCAACGATGCCGGGGAACAGGTCTACGGGATTCCCCCGATGCCGGTCGACATCTGCGTGGCGGATTCTCAGGGTGGTATCGGGTACATGGTGGAGCGCATGCTTCGGAATTTACTTAAAAAATACGGTATAAAGAAAGAAGTGGTTACCCTGGTTACCATGGTGGAAGTTGATCATGAGAATCCGGCCTTCAGCATTCCGACCAAGCGGATCGGGAAGATCTACACCCGGGAGGAAGCTCTTTTGATGGAAAGGGAAAAGGGCTGGGTTTTCAAGCAGGAAGTAAAGCAGCCCGGGGGTTGGCGGCGTGTTGTTCCTTCCCCCATACCGGTCCGGATCAGCAATGAGAAGGTGGTCGAATCCCTTGCCAGGCAGGGCACCATTGTCATTGCCGCAGGCGGCGGGGGCATCCCGGTCTATCTGGATGAAAAACAGGACGTAAGGCCCGCTGAGGTGGTTATTGACAAGGACCTGGCATCGAGCCTGCTGGCGGCCCGGATCGGGGCGGACGAGTTTTACATTCTCACGGATGTTCCCTATGTATACCTGGATTACCGAAAACCTGCCCAGCGCATGGTCGAGTTCCTGGATTACCGGGATACCCTTCGCTACCTGGAAGAGGGGCAGTTCGCGGAAGGAAGCATGGCTCCGAAGATCAGGGCCTGTCTGCAGTTCATTGAGCAGGGCGGAAGGAAGAGCGTCATTACCGAGGCCACCCTTCTGGAAGACAGGAAATACGGCACGAAAATAACCATGCAGTACGAAGATTAGGTTTTTATGGAAATTCCTACCTTTACGCTTCTGTAAACAAATCAAAATCGTTTTGCAATGCCATTCAACCTACGGAACAGGAGTTTCCTGAAGCTGCTGGACTTTTCTCCGGAAGAGATCTGCTTCCTGCTGGATCTTTCGGTCGAGCTTAAGAATGCCAAATACGCGGGTAAGGAGGTGCAGGAGCTCAGGGGCAAGAACATCGCGCTGATCTTTGAAAAAACATCCACGCGGACACGCTGTGCCTTTGAAGTTGCCGCCTACGACCAGGGTGCTCATGTGACATACCTCGGCCCGAGCGGAACGCAGATCGGGGTCAAGGAATCCATAAAGGACACTGCCAGGGTTCTGGGACGGATGTACGATGGCATTGAATACCGGGGATTCGGCCAGGAAAGGGTCGAGATCCTGGCACAGTATTCCGGTGTGCCCGTGTGGAACGGACTTACCGATGAATTCCATCCCACCCAGGTCCTGGCGGACCTGTTGACCATGCAGGAGCATCTTCCCAAATCCCTGAACGAGATAAGTTTCTGCTACCTGGGCGATGCCCGCAACAACGTCGGGAATTCCCTGATGGTCGGGGCTGCCAAGATGGGAATGGACTTCCGGGCGGCAGCACCAAAGTCGTGCCAGCCCAACGAAAAACTGGTTTCAAGTGCAAGGGAGATAGCCGCTTCCACCGGGGCCAGGATCACCCTGACGGAAGATCTCGAAAAAGCTGTGAAGGATGCGGATTTTCTCTATGCGGATGTCTGGGTATCCATGGGAGAGCCTGCGGAAATATGGGAGGAGCGTATCCGGTTACTGAAACCATATCAGATAAACCACAGGGTTCTGGAACTCACCGGCAACCCGGATGTCAAATTCCTCCACTGCCTGCCCTGCTTTCACAACCTGGAGACCCGGATAGGGGAAGAGATTCATAAAAAGTTCGGCCTGGAAGCCATGGAAGTCACCGATGATGTTTTCGAATCCCCTGCCTCGATCGTATTCGATCTGGCCGAAAACCGGGTGCATACCATCAAGGCCGTTATGGTTGCGACGCTGGGGAACTAGGTTCGGGGGACAGGGAGATTTATACAAATTACTTGACAATTTGGAAAGTTTATTTGTAACTTGTATAAATTAAACCAGCATTTTCAGCATGACACTCTATGTTGGTAACATACCTTATGCGGTAAAAGAAGAAGAACTGAAAGAGATTTTTCAGGAATACGGCACGGTAACCAGCATCAAGATCATAACGGATAAGTACACCGGTCGGTCAAAAGGTTTCGGTTTTATCGAAATGGAAAACGACGAGCAGGAGGACCTGGCTGTGAAGGAGTGCAACCGCAGGGAGATCCACGAACGGAACCTCGTGGTTGCCAAAGCGCACTCGAAAAAAGGTTACAACGAACGATAGAATTCGACCTGGATCATCTGACGATCAGCTCTTTTACAAAGTAAAAGGTCATCACCAGGGAAGCCGCGAGTTTTAATCCCACGCCCATCATCAATCCCAGCAGCGAACCCATCCCCGCGCGAAAGGAATCGGCTGCGTTCTTGCCCGTAAGGGCCTCGCCGATAACGGCTCCTGCAAAGGGTCCCACGATGATCCCAAGCGGGGGAAGTACGAAAATACCGATCACGAGCCCTATGGCGGCACCCCACATGCCCCACTTGGAGCCGCCTAATTTCTTGGTTCCCCACACAGGCACGATGTAATCCAGAACGGTTACGATCACGGCGATGGATCCGAAAAGGAGCAGGAATTCAAAGCTGAATTCCGCGTATTTCGAGAAATGCAGAAGCAAAAGCCCGATGAAACTGAGGGGCGGACCCGGTATTACCGGCAGGATACACCCGACAATCCCCACGATCATCAGAGCCGATCCGCCCGCAGCAAGCAAAAGGTCTCCCATGGCAAGCGTTCCGGTTTATTGATGCATGTATTCCGTTTTTTCTAACGTATTCCGAAGTCATGCGCAATTTAATAAAATAAATACACGCTCTTTCTGTTTTCATGGGTAAGGGATTGACTTTGGAGCATTCTTTTCCTAATTTTATTATGCGTGGAAGGCGAGAACATATACGACAAAATCCAGGAGATATTCGGGGAATCTCCCGGGACACTGAGCATCCTTGAGGAGAAGGTGGACATCGATCTGCAGATGGAATATTTCGAGTATTCCAGGGAGGTTAAACGGGGACTTGATGAAAGCAAGGTGATTGAGGAAATGCCCGGGATTAATGATCCCGCTTACACGGTCGAACAAAAGAAAAAGCTCTTTGCCCGCCTTGCCTCGATCGAGAACGTAAAAGCTTACCGGTTCATCGAGCATTACCTGGAAGAGGGGCACACGGAACTGCGCGACTGGGCCATCCTTGCCCTTCAGGAGAGCAGGATGCTCCTGGAAAGCAGACTGCTGGACGAGAACCAGGTTTTCATCAGCACGGGACTCGGGGGCAAGGGGTCAAAACTGAGGTATTTTGTGGTCCTGATCCCGAAAAAAAATGAGAATTTTACGGAGCTCCAGCAAAAGATCATACGGAACGAATTTGAACTGACCCTTAAGCAACACCATGCCGAGATCGAAACCATCGAATACCCGGGCCGGTATGCCACCCTCCTGGTAATCGTTCCACTGCGTGTTCCCCTTAAGAGCGTCTTCCGTGACGCCATACGGGAATGCAATCAATACGGGGATTTCCTGAGGCCCAATTTCATCGTCACCAACGTCAGGGAACTGAACCTGGTTGAAATAGATGATTTTTTGAGCAAGCAGGAACAGGCCGACCCCGGAGAGGCAGGCCCGGCAGAAAGTTAAGGGCGATCAGCTCTACTTGTTATCTTCGAGGTCCTCAAACTCAACGTTTGAGAAATTTTCGCTGATGGCATCACCCATCTCCTCCTCTGCATTGGTTTCATCCGTTGTGGCATCTTCAGAGGATTCTTTCTTCTCTTCAGACTCTTCCTCCTCTTCCTTGTTTACGCTGTCTTCCACGGGTTCGGATGTTTCTTCAGGCACTTTGCCCGCTTCTGATTCTTTCGTCACATCAACCGGTTCCGATGAAGTTTCCAGGGCCTCCTCGGGCTCCAGGATCTCAGGGGCATTGGCCTTGATGTACTCAACGGCTTCGGTCAGTCCGTCGATGAACTTCTCAAAATCTTCCTTGTACAGGAAGATCTTGTGTTTTTCGAAATAAAACCTTCCATCCCTGTTGAACCTTTTTTTACTCTCCGTCAGGGTCAGATAGTAATCATTCCTTCTGGTCGTCTTGACATCAAAGAAATAAGTCCTTTTTCCAGCTCTAACTGACTTTGAAAAAATCTCTTCCCTTTCTGTCTTAACACCTTCCTCGATTTTTTCGGTTCCGTCTGCCATCAATGTAAAATTTAGTTAGGTAATCGGTTTGAAACTCAAAAATAGAAAATAATTTTAGAAAATAACAAATAATCAGAACCTTGATTGAGCATGGCAGCAGAAGGACCGTGCAATATTTTTGAGATAATGTTGTCCCTGAATGAGGTTGTTTTGTCATTTTTGGTTTACTTTGCATCCGTTTTCAGGTTCATGAAGTTCTTTTCACACGATGTTCAGCAGAAGGCTTTTACGGATTAAGGTTTTCCAGACCCTGTATTCCTACTATAAAGTTGATGGCAAGACCTATACATCAGCTGAAAAAGACCTTCTTCACAGCACCCGTAAATCCTACGAACTCTACCACCTGCTGCTCCTTTTGATCATTGAGGTTGTTGACTATGCCGAATCGAAAATCGAGCAGGCAATGCAGAAGAAAATACCCACCCGGGACGATCTTCACCCGAATACCCGTTTTGTGGACAACATCCTGGTCCGGCAACTGAGGGAAAATCCCGGCCTGAATAAATTCCTTTCAAAAACCACCTTGAGCTGGGCACGTTACCCGGAGATCGTCAGGTATCTTTACACGCTGATCATGGAAACGGATTTTTATCGGGATTACATGGAAGAGGAAGGACCGTCCTACAAAAGCGATAAAAAATTCCTGGAACGTGTGTACACGGATGTGGTCATGAATTACGAAGACCTTTACCTGAACCTGGAGGAGCAGAGCATATACTGGGTTGACGATGTGGATTTCATCCTCAAGATGATCGTCAAGACCCTGAGGAAATTCAACGCCGGCATGTCCGGAGGCGGAGATCTTCTCCCCATGTTCAAAGATGCGGACGATTTGGACTACAGCAAGAAACTTCTCCGTTCAACCATCCGGCACGAAAAGGAATACCTGGAACTGATCAAAGCTTCCGCCGACAACTGGGAACTGGAGCGAATCGCCTTCACCGACAGCCTGATTCTGCAACTGGCCATTTCCGAGGCCGTTGAGTTCCAATCCATTCCGACCAAGGTGACCATCAACGAATTCATCGAGATAGCAAAGACGTATAGCACGCAGAAAAGCAGCCAGTTCATCAACGGCATTCTGGATCATGTTTTCAACTCGCTTAAAGCCCAGGGGAAGATCGTGAAAAGCGGGCGAGGATTGATCGGTGAGGCCTGATAAAAGCTTTTGCCAGTGAAATAAAATTATTGTTACTTTGCACTTTCTGAATCGCTTGTGATTTATTAATACCATTGAATATGAATAATTTTATGTTGATTTTTCTGATGCCGCAATCGCCGGACAAAAGTCCGGTCCCCTCGTTTGTATTCCTTCTGCTGATCATCGTGGTTTTTTATTTCTTCATGATCAGGCCGCAGATGAAAAGGCAGAAGGATCTGAAGAGTTACAGGGCCGGACTCAACAAGGGGGACAAGGTCGTGACCACCGGGGGCATATATGGAAAAGTGACCGACGTCAAGGAACAGACCGTAACGGTGGAGATTGCAGACAACGTAAGGATAAAAATTGACAAGAACGCCATCCTGAAAGACAACACGGACCTGGCGAACCAAAGATAGAAGGATCCATCTATAGCCATTTATGCAGGAAACGGATTCAGGGAACAGCAGGCTCGAGAGGCTGATGAAAATATTCACCAGGGTCTCGGAGCGCAAGAAGATCACACTGAACAGGAGGTTTCTGATTTTTTTCTTTTTTCTTCTCCTGTCCGTCCTGTTCTGGTTCATTACCGCCCTGAATAAGGAATACGAAACGTCCATATCCTATCCCGTCCGTTACATCCATTTCCCGGAGGACAAGGTACTGGTGAACGATGTCCCGGACCGCCTGGAACTGACTGTAAAGGCGAACGGATTTGTACTTCTGGGTTACCAGCTGAGGTCCAGGCTTACACCCATCATTTTTGATGTCAATTCCTTTTCCCCGAATATTTTCCGGAACGATCCCTCCTCGGTTTTCATCCTGACCAGCTATGCCATGGATGGAATCTCCGAGCAGCTCTCGAACGAGATCGAGATCCTGGATATAAACCCGGATTCCCTGATCTTCCGGTTTGCGGGCAGGACCCAGAAGCTGGTGCCGGTTGTGGCCAGGCTTGACCTCGGTTTTGAGAAACAGTACATGCAGATCGGTCCCAACACCCTGGAACCGGACAGCGTCATGATATCGGGTCCACAGCTCATCGTCGATACCATCCGGGAAGTGGAGACCGAGATTTTCACCCGTACGGCCATTACGGAGAGTTTCAACGAAGAACTCAAGCTCCGCCCCATCAGCAAGATCGACTTCAACCCCGTTGAAGTATGGCTCACCGTGCCGGTAGAGAAGTTCACGGAGGTGAGCCTGACCCTGCCCATCGAAGTGATTAATCTGCCCGATACCCTGGTGATGCGAATGTTTCCCCTGAAGGTGAACGTCACCTGCCAGGTGGGACTGAGCGCTTACGAGTCCCTGAACGAACACCAGTTCCGTGCGGTCGTCGACTATGCCGAAGCAGGCACCATGCTCGGTAATAAGCTCCAGGTGAACCTGGTGAAGGTCCCGGAATACATACAGGCCCTGAACTATACGCCCAAGAGCGTTGAATACATTCTCGAAAAATAATGTACAAGGTTGGCGTTACAGGGGGTATAGGCTCCGGTAAGTCCATTGTATGCAGGATATTCCGTAACCTTGGGATCCCTGTGTACAATGCAGACTCGGAAGCCAGGAGGATCATGGAGGAGGACCCGCAGGTCCGCGAGGGACTGGCGGAACGGTTCGGGAATCGGATTTTCAGAGACGGCGGACTCGACCGTAAATACCTTGCCGGGAGGATCTTCTCGGACTCTCAGGCGCGCATGTACGTGAACGGGCTGGTCCACCCGAAGGTCAGGAAGGATTTCCGTTTATGGCTGAAACGGCAGGAGGGACCCTATGCCATCGAAGAAGCCGCCCTGCTTTTCGAATCCGGGACGTACAGGGAAATGGATTTCAACATCCTTGTAATGGCGAGGGAAAACATCCGGGTCGAACGGATCATGAAGCGGGACGGGATCGGGAGAGGGGATGTGCTGGCCCGCCTGGCCAGCCAGATCGACCCGGAGGAAGCGGCCAAAATGGCAGATCTGAAGATACAGAACAATGAAAATGAATTCCTTATACCCCGGGTCCTGGAAGCTGACCGGCTGATCCGGGAACGTTTGTCCGGGAGATGAGGTGTATGGAATGATATTTGACGCTATATTTATCCTGAAATTCCTTTGCAGATGGGAAGATACGGTAAATGGATCGGAGGCGGTTTGGGGTGGGCCCTGGGGGGACCCATCGGCGGCGTGCTGGGCTTCGTGATCGGGTCCATGTTCGACAACCGCGAAGGCGGTCCCCGGACCCGGCTCTTCACCGGCACCACCCACGGGGATTTCACCATGAGCCTGCTGGTCCTGGTCGCGGCGGTCATGAAAGCCGACGGCCGGGTTATGAAATCGGAACTCGATTACGTTAGGGATTATTTCACCCGGAGCTTCGGACCGGCAGCCTCCCAGGAGGCCATGCTGTACCTTCGCGACCTGCTGAATCAGCAGATCCCCCTGCGGGACGTCAGCCTGCAGATACGGCAGCGGCTGGATAAGGCTTCCAGGCTGCAGTTGCTGCATTTCCTTTACGGGGTATCACAGGCGGACGGGAAGGTCCATCCGAAAGAGGTCCGGATCATCGAGCAGATCGCCGGATTCCTGGGATTGTCACAGGCCGAGGCGGAATCCATCCGGAACATGTTCTACGTGGACGTGGATTCTGCCTACAAGATCCTCGAGATCGATAGAAACGCCAGCGACGAGGAGGTGAAGAAAGCATACCGCCGGATGGCCCTTAAGTACCATCCCGATAAAGTTTCCTATCTTGGGGAGGATGTTAAGAAAGGGGCGGAGGAAAAGTTCCGCAAGGTTAAGGACGCTTACGACAAAATCAAAAAAGAACGCGGAATGAGATAACCCATACAATTACCAGATTATGGCAGAAAAAAAATCAGAAGGCAAGAAAGTAGAAACCAAAACCGGCAAGGCCCCGGCGCAGGCCAAAGCATCAGCAAAACCCAAGGCTTCGGAGAAGCCCCCAACCAAAGCTGCGGAAAGCCAGGCATCCAAGGCTGCGGAAAAACCTGCAACCGGGACTTCTGAAAAACCGGCGGCTGAAAAGAAGCCCGAAGAAAAGGAAAGTTACCTGAAGGACCTGATGGCCATCAGCGGGCACGGGGGACTTTTCCGTTTCCTATCACAGGGGCGGAACGGGATCATCGTCGAATCCATAGAGACCGGCAAGCGTATGCAGGCCTTTGCTACCATGAAGGTTAGCTCCCTGGAGGACATTGCCGTATACACCGATAACGAAGAGGTTCAGCTGGAAACCGTATTCGAGGCCATCCACAAGTACGAAAACGGGGCCGAGGCCATCTCGCCAAAATCGGAGCCGGATGAGCTGAAGGATTATTTTTCTGCCGTCATACCCGAATACGACCGGGACCGGGTTTACGTCTCGGATATCAAGAAGATCCTGGGCTGGTACAACCTCCTGCTGAAACACAACCTGATCGAAACCGGGATAACCGCGAAGAAATCCGCTGATAAAAAAGACAGCGGGGATACCGGACCCGCCGGCAAGGACAAGGAAGGAGGAAGGGCCAAGCCGACGCAGGCTGCCAGGGCAGCAGCCAAAGACAAGAAAGCCACCGTCCCGAAAGATACCGTACGCCAGGCAGCCACCAGCAAGGGCAGATCCACCGCAACCAAACCCGGGGGGCGCAAAACCCCGACCGCGAAATAATCCGGCAGCGGGTTTCCCGGCCGCCTACTCGACCAGCAGCATGCCACGGTAGATCCGGTCACCGGCCAGCTCAACCACGTAGGATCCCGGCGCAAGGTTTCCCCGGTCCAGGACCAGCCTTCCGGTCCGGATATTATCCTTTACCAGCACAACCTTACCGCCCAGGTCCGTCACGGTCATCCGGAAGGGCACCGCGCCCGATAGCGGGAATTCGATGACGGCTTCCTCCTTCATGGGATTGGGATAGATGCGGCAGGTTCCTGCAGCTTGAAAGGATACTCCCGAGATCAATTTCAGGTTATCCATGTTAGAGAGGGAATGGTAGTAGGGTCCCGTTCCCTCCTTTTTCAGTCCCCCTGAAGGCATGCAGGGATCCGGTTTTTCAACCGCGATCCGGTAATACCGGTCACCCGTCATATATTCGATGTCCGTCCAGGATGTAAGGTTGCTCGAAATGGATGCCACCTCCTCGAAGTCGGTACCCGTGCTGCTCCGGAATATGATGTACTTCAGGTATTCAAAACCGGAATACCGGTCCCACTCAAGCTGGGTGGCATTCAGCTGCGGATTCATGGAAACCCTCAGGTGAATGGTCTTGTGCGGAATGCAGAGATCCGCGTCGGTCTCGTACCCCGATGTGTCCACGGCCGTTATCTTGTAAATGTAAGCCTGCGAGGTCGGGTCCGCGGCCGTATCCGTAAAAACGCTCAGTTCCTCGAAGGGAACAGTGGCAAGCTTGTCGTAGATCCCGGCGGAACTGCTTTCACGATAAACGTTGTAAGCGGCGACGGGGGATTTCGTTTTCTTTTCCCATACCACCAGGTTGTTGCCGGTGAGCGAGCTGACGGTCACCATGCAGATCTGCGGCGCCAGGAACAGGCTGGCAGGCATCGTGCTGACCGAACCGCATACGTTGGAGATGGTGCATGAATATGACCCCTCGTAGCTGCTGTCCGCCGGGACAAAGGTATATTCGGGTACATTCACCCCTAGCTCCTTTCCGTCCAGTCTCCATTCAATATCCATGGGGGAGGAGCCGGTAAGCTGCACTTTAAGGGAATGGGCCACACCCGGCTTCACCCAGGCATCCTGAGGCTGGGACAGGATCTCGGGCGGGTCCTTGACGCTGAGGAATACGGGGAGGGAATTAACAGTCCCGAAACTGTTGCTCAGCCGGCAGGAATAGTTACCCGTCTGGTCCCGGTGGGCCGTGTAAAGGACCAGTTCCGGCCTGAAAGCACCGGTAATATCCGTGCCATCCTTCTGCCATTGCAGGGATGCTGAATCGGTATTGATATAAGACAGGGATAGTAAAATCGAATCACCTGAACAATAACTGCCGCCTACGGGCTGAGTGGTAATGATCGGTGCATTTCCCGACTTTTCGAATGCTCCCATATCAATCCTGCCGTCCATGAACCGTTTGTTTCCATCGAGGTCGAGTTCGGGCAGGTTCAGGCCGGAAGTATCCGCTGTACCGGAGTTGATACAGGGGGAGTTATCCAGTAACCTGTAGTCTGCGAGTCCGAACGTGTCCAACTGGTTCTCCCAGGAGACCGGGATGAAAAACACCGGGTCCGCATCAATACAGTCTGTGAGGGATCCGGTATAGCTGAAACCGGGATGGGTTTTTATGCCGGCCCTTCCGCCGTATATCAGGCAGTTTTCCAGATCCGGATCGGAGCTGTCATCCCGCAGTGCGATAGAAGCGGAATCACTATGGTTTGTATTCCCGTAAAGTATGCTGTTACGGATATGCATATCCGTTCGTGTGACACCGATTCCTGCGGCTGATTCCGTATTGTATATAAAATTGTCAGCGATCGTGCTGTTGTCGATTCTGACGCTGGAACTGTTGAAGAAAAGTGCTCCTTCATTCCAATTTATATTGTTACTGATCAGGCAGTTACTAATGTTTACAAAGCATCCCCTGGAGCTGAGTGCAGAACCGTAACCGAAGTCTACAGAAAAGCAATTAACGAACCGGGAATGGGTAAGATCCAGTTCGCAGTCGACTGCCTCCAGGCCTGCTCCCCGGTAGGCCGAGTTATTATGGAAGGTACACCGGTCAACCCGGTTCCTTGAATTATTTAAGTAAACGGTCCCGTATGTGTTCTGACCCCGGGCATAATGGTGATGGAATGTGCAGTTTTCGATGGTAAAATCGGATTCTCTGGAAAAGATGGCGGAACCCATCCCATCAATGTAATTATACCTGAACTCGCAATTCTTCAGTATAAACCGCTGGAAATTCTTCAGGGTGAATACCCCGCCGCGGTCTATAAAGCCTTCTACTTCTCCCTGCTGTGCTTTCACGTATTCGAATATACAATGCTCGAAGGTGCTTGGATGATTATCACTCATCGTGCCCCAGTCATTATCCAGGATTATCCCTTTCCAGGATCCGGAATCCGGGTAGTCGCTTGCGAAACCCGCAGTATCCGTGACGGTGAATAGGATCGGATCACCTTTTCTGCCAATGGCTTCCATACTGCCTTCCACATTGATCGAATCATACCCGTGGAACAGTATGGTCGCGCCCGCATCGATCCTCAGGACAATGTCATCCGGTATGGTTATGCTCCCGAGCACATGTATGGTGTCCGCAAAAAGGATGGTATCCTGGGTAAGTGGCTGCGGGATTGTATCCCTGGCGATGTAAGCTTCATACGCCCCGATATCGATTCGACCGAATCGTATGCGCTGTGCATCGTAAAGGTCAGGTGTGATGTATTCCTCCGGGAGGTCGGGATCCCCCTGGTTCACAATATTCGGC
>CAZNQG010000058.1:0-20080 GCA_964575235.1 uncultured Bacteroides sp. | reverse complement strand
TCCAGGGATTTCCTGGCCAGGACGAGCTGTTCCCGGTTCAGTTCCAATCGCCTGGCCGCATCCCTCAGGTCGCGCCAAGCCTCTTCGAAAAGGGTTTCCAGCAGGTTGGTTTTGTCGATTTTTTCCTCCTGCCTGGCCGCTTCCATGGAAATTGCCTCATCGACCATTGCCCGGTATTTGCTCCTGTACAGGGGTATGGTTATTCCCACGGCCGGGAATACGAAAGCGTCTTTCCCTGCCAGGTCGTTCTCTCCCCTTCCGGTCACCACGTATTCGAGTCCCACCGAAAACTCCGGCAGCCCGGACTTCCTGGCAGATTCCTGTCCGAACCGGAAGGCTTCGATCTGGCGATCCAGCCCGAGCAGCTTATGGTTTCCTGTCCGTATGCTGTCGAGCAAATCCCTTTTATTTTCTACCAATGCGGTTGTCATGAGGGTTTCCGGCAACCGTACGGGCTGCCCGGTGCCGTTGTTGAGCAGGTTATTGAACCCGGTCGTCTGAACGCCCATGTTATCCTGAAGCAGAGCCAGCTGGTTTTCCAGGTCGCCGATCTCCATCTCCAGCCGGTATTCGTCAACGGCCGATACCGTTCCCGCTTCAAGCTTTGCCAGTACCAGGTTGCGGAAGGTATTCAGAAGTTCCAGGTTCTCCCGGGTTATACCGATGGCCTGCCGCGTGAAATAAAGGTTGTAGTAGGCATTTCTTATTTCGTTGAAAAGGTTCGATTTCGCTTCCTCGAAGGCCTGGTATTTTGCCTCGGCCACACGGGTTGCAGCATCCGCCCTGGCTCCCAGTGTCCCGAACCAGGGGAACATCTGGCTGGCGGAGAATTTGAATTCCTGCGGACCCATGCGGGTTTCGACGGGCTGGATGAAATAACCGAATGCCACCCTCGGGTCGGGCAGGGCCCTGACCTGCGGAATAACTTCCAGCGCTGCCAGGTATTCGTTGAATTTGCTCTTCAGTTCCGCACTGTTCTTCGCCGCCGTCTCGAGGTAAGATCCCAGGTAATCCTGCGAGGCAGCGCTGAGCGAAAACCATACGGTAAGCAATAATATGATCCTTTTCTTAGTCTTCATTGTTTTTTACTTTTTTCTCCTGCCACATGCTGTACAGTACGGGAACCACGAACATGGTCATCACCTGGATCGCCATCCCCCCGAAGGTGGGAATGGCCATGGGGACCATAATGTCCGAACCCTTCCCGGTGGAGGTAAGCACGGGGATCAGGGCGATGATGGCCGTCGCGGCCGTCATCATGGCCGGGCGGACCCTTTTTGAGCCGGCTTCAAGAACCGATTGCCTTACCTCTTCCCTCGTGCCCGGCCGGTTCTTATTGAATACCTGCCTCAGGTAGGTTCCGATGATGACCCCGTCGTCCGTGGCGATGCCGAAAAGGGCTATAAACCCGACCCATACGGCTACACTCAGGTTGACCCGGTGCATGTCGAACAGGTCCCTGAGATTTATCCCGGCAACGGAAAAGTTCATGAACCACGGCTGCCCGTACAGCCACATCATCAGGAAGCCTCCCGAAAAGGCCACGAAGATCCCCGTGAAGATCATGGAGGACGTAATGACCGACCGGAACTGGAAGTACAGGATGAGGAAAATAAGGATCAGGCTGAGCGGGACCACCAGCATGAGCCGTTTTGTGGCACGGACCTGGTTCTCATAGTTGCCGGTAAATACGTAGCT
This sequence comes from uncultured Bacteroides sp., assembly GCA_964575235.1. Taxonomy (GTDB): domain Bacteria; phylum Bacteroidota; class Bacteroidia; order Bacteroidales; family SM23-62; genus SM23-62. Next base: position 18,382 of record CAZNQG010000058.1, on the reverse strand, counting down.
GACCCCGGGGGGAACCCGGAATTCACCGCTGTTGATCTTCTCGTCCAGGAATCTCCGGGCATTTTCCACCACGTCCACTTCGGCATAATCCGGTTTTTTGTCGAATATGACATAGCCCACCGGAAAGGTGTTCTCGCTTTTGATCATCTGGGGGCCCCTCAGATAGGTCACTTCGGCCAGTTCCCCCAGGGGTACCTGGCTTCCGGAAGGGGTCGGGATGAGGATTTTTTTCAGGTCCTCCGGGGTATCGCGGAATTCACGTGCGTACCGTACCCTTACCGGGAACCTTTCCCTTCCCTCGACCGTCGTGCTGAGCTGCATCCCCCCGACCGCTCCGCTGATGGTGGACTGAAGGTCTTTTACCGTCAGCCCGTACCGCGCCGTGGCGTCCCGGTCTATTTTAAGCTCCAGGTAGGGTTTTCCGACCACCCGGTCGGCGAAGACCGACCTGGGCTCAACGCCCTCGACCTGCTGCAGGAACCGTTCAAGCTCGAACCCGGTTTTTTCGATGGTCCCGAGGTCCGGACCGAAGACCTTGATTCCCATGGGTGCCCTCATCCCGGTCTGCAGCATTACCAGGCGGGTTTGTATCGGCTGGAGTTTGGGAGCAGATGTAAGTCCCGGGATATCGGTCTTCTTTACAATTTCATCCCAGATGTCATCGGGGGAAACGATACGATCCCTCCACTGCCTGAAGTATTCGCCCTTATCGTCTTCCTCCAGGCTGTCCCGGTCAATGAGCCTGAAGCCTTCTTTATCACGGTTGTACAGACTTCCATCCTTCAGGACGAAAGATCCGTCCCGGTCCACCCTGAACCTCATCCTGTGGCCTTTTTCATTCAATATGTATTCGGGACGGTAATTGATCACGTTTTCAAACATGGAGATCGGGGCCGGATCCAGGGCAGAATTTACGCGCCCCCATTTCCCTACCGCCATCTCTACTTCCGGAATGGAATTAACCCGCTCATCCAGCATCCGGATGACGTCGATGTTCTCCTGAATCCCTGAATGAGGCATGGTTGTGGGCATGAGAAGGAAGGATCCTTCGTCCAGGGCAGGCATGAATTCCTTCCCGGAACCCGGCAGGGCATGAACTGCAGACTGCCATGCCTTTGTATCCTTAATGAATCCCGGCAGGAACCCGAAAACCCGGTCGATGCCCTGCCAGCTCAGAATGCCGAATAAGATGAACGCCATGGGGATCGAAAGGAATTTCCATTTATTTGCCAGGCACCATTGCAGGATCCTCCTGTAATAGTGCACGATGGTCATCAGGGTGCCCAGTACCACGGTTGTGATCGAAATAACAAACAACAGGTTGGCCGTAAGGCTGTTCCGGGCCCCGAGCGGCATCCAGTTCCTGGTCAGGAAAAACAGGACCACAAGGAGAGCGACGGAAATGTTTATGTATTTTACAAATTGTCTCCTTTCTTCGCGCCATTTAGTTTCAAGGAGATTATTTGCCCCGATGACCACCAGGGCAAGCGGAAGAAAGGAACGCATCGGGATGCACGCCGCAACTCCGGCAGCTATGAGCAGGATGTTCCAGAATCGTTTTGTCCTGATCTTCCGGTGACGCATAGCAAAAATGATATTGGCCATGGTGGGAATGATGATCAGTCCGATCGCCAGGGCCGAAACCATGGCAAAGGTCTTGGTGAAAGCCAGCGGTTTGAAAAGCTTTCCTTCGGCAGCCTGCATGGCAAAAACCGGAAGGAAGCTGACGATGGTCGTTGCCAGGGCGGTAATCACGGCTCCCGCGACCTCGGTAGTGGCATCGTAAATGACGGATAAAAGCTTCTTACCGTTTGCATCACGGTTCTCTGGCATCTCTAGATGCCGCACGATGTTTTCGGTAAACACGATGCCTACATCGGCCATCACCCCGATGGCGATGGCAATGCCCGAAAGGGCAACGATGTTTGCATCCACCCCGAATTTCCGCATAACGATGAAGGTCATGAGTACCCCTATGGGCAGCAGGCTTGAAATCAGCAGGGAGGCCCTGAGGTTCATCACCAGGACGATGACCACGATGATGCTGATTAGGATCTCCAGGGTTAGCGCTTCCTCCAGCGTGCCCAGGGTTTCCTTGATCAGCCCGGTCCTGTCGTAGAAGGGAACGACGGTAACCCTGGATTCGGTGCCGTCTTCCAGGGTCCTGGAGGGCAAACCCGGGGAAATCTCGTCGATCCTGGCCTTCACGTTTTCGATCACTTCCATGGGATTTGCACCGTAACGCGCCACGACAACCCCGCCGACGGCTTCCGAACCTCCCTTGTCGAGTCCCCCTCGCCTGTTGGCTGGCCCGTAGTTGACGCGGGCGACATCACGCAGCCGGATGGGTACGTGGTCGCGGACGGCCACGACGGAATTTTCCAGGTCTTCCAGGCTTTTGATGTATCCCAGGGCCCGGACCAGGTATTCCGCCCGGTTGAACTCGATGGTCCTGGCCCCGATGTCGAGGTTGCTGTTTTTTACGGCCGACATGATATGGGATACGTTCACCCCGTGCGCCTTCATGGCGTCCGGATCGATGTCGACCTGGTATTCCTTGACAAAGCCGCCGATCGAGGCTACCTCGGCAACGCCTTCTGCGGAAGTAAGGGCATAGCGCACATAGAAGTCCTGGATGGTCCTCAGTTCGTGCGGGTCCCACCCCCCTGCGGGATTATCGTCCGGGTCCCTCCCCTCCAGGGTATACCAGTAGATCTGTCCCAGGGCCGTTGCGTCCGGTCCCAGTGCAGGCATGACCCCTTCCGGCAGTGTGCCGGCAGGAAGGGAATTGAGCTTTTCCAGGATCCGGGTCCGGCTCCAGTAGAAATCCACATCCTCGTTGAAGATGATGTAAATGCTCGAGAGCCCGAAGATGGAGCTGCTGCGTATGGATTTAACGCCCGGGATGCCCAGCAGCGATGTGGTCAGGGGATAGGATATCTGGTCCTCTATGTCCTGGGGGGACCGTCCCGGCCATTCCGTATATACGATCTGCTGGTTTTCACCGATGTCGGGGATGGCGTCAACGGGTACCGGGTCCCTTGGGAATATGCCGGTATCCCAGCCGAACGGGGCAGTGGCAATGCCCCAGGCTATAAGGGAGGCCAGGGTGATGAAGGTCACCAGCCTGTTTTCCAGGAAAAAGCGAATGATTTTGTTTAACATATAAAACGTCGTGGATAAAGATTAACAGCTAATGTGATCGGTGGGGTCAGCTAATCCGTATCACAAACGGTAGGTCTGGAGGCTGCAAAGTTCGGGTTTGAACGGGGCGGGGGGACTGAGGCCGGAGTGTTTCGGGGCATCGTATCCCGGGCGGGCATCCGGGGTTTGACAGACCGCCGGATGCGCAACCACATCGAGCATGAAGGGCTCTAATTCTGCCGTGGACTGCGAGGCAGTAAAATCGGCCTGCAGCACAAAGGTTCTGGAATCGTTGTGGCAGCAACCGGTATCCGCATCGCAGCAGGGGTCCGGATCGCCGAAAAGACTCACGGAAACAAGCCTGCTTCCGCAATAATGCTTTTCGATGGTCAACCCGGCTGTCGTGATGAGCAACAGCATCCCGAGTGCAATATGGACCGTTTTAGTAAACACGAGCAGGATACAATTTTGTACCCTGCAAAGAAATAAAGATCAGCGCATCTTTATTTACATAATTCTGGGAGATTTGTACAAGATTTTTGCTTACAGGTCCTCATCCTCCACCCGGTCGATGGGTTTCCGCCTGAGGGTTCTAATTTTTTTGAAGTGCGAGGGACTCAACCCGGTCACTTTTTTGAACTGTGTGCTCAAGTGCTGCGGGCTGCTGTAGTCCATCATGTAGGCTATTTCGCTGATGGTCAGCTCATCGTATACAATAAGTTCTTTGACTTTTTCGATCTTCTGCAGGATGATGTAATGTTCTATCGTCATGCCTTCAATGGAGGAAAAAAGGGTGCTCAGGCTCGAATATTCATAACCTGCCTTCCGGGCCAGGTAGGATGAGAAATTCATCCGGTCCGGAAGTTCCTGGCCGTGATGGATCACATTGATGATCTCGGTTTTGATCCGGTTGACGATCTGGCTCCTGTGGTCTGAAATGATCTCGAATCCCTGCCGTCTCAGATTCTCACCGAGTTGCTGCAGCGTCCGGTCATCGGGCCTGGATGACAGCACAAGCTCCCCAAGCCTTATCGAGTCGATCTCGAGTCCCAGTTTTTCTGCTTCCTCTTCCACCGCCCGTATGCAGCGCGGGCAGACCATGTGCTTGATATGGATCGGGTATTTGTCCATAGCTTACAGGCATAAATTACCGTTAAAATACCGACCGGGGACTATTTTTTCTTCCCCTGGGCTGCAACGGCAGCCGCCTTGGCGGCAATGGCCTCCGGGTCGCCCAGGTAATAATGGCGTATGGGCTTGAGGTCTTGGTCCAGCTCGTATACAAGCGGCACCCCGGTGGGGATGTTCAGGGCAATGATCTTCTCCTCGGACATGTTGTCCAGGTATTTTACCAGGGCCCGAAGGCTGTTCCCGTGGGCGGCGATCAGTACTTTCATGCCGCTTTTAATCGTGGGGGCGATGGTGTCAAACCAGTACGGCAGGAAGCGGTCCACCGTCAGCTTGAGGGATTCCGTCGTGGGGATGTCTTTTTCGTCCATGTCCCGGTACATAGGGAAATTCCCCGGGTAACGCGGGTCGGTCTTCTCCAGCGGAGGGGGCGGTACGTCGTAGCTCCTTCTCCAGATCAGCACCTGTTCTTCCCCGTGTTTTTCGGCGGTTTCGGCCTTGTTGAGTCCCTGCAGGGCCCCGTAGTGTCGTTCGTTCAGGCGCCAGTTTTTCTCCACCGGGATCCAGAGCATATCCATTTCATCGAGGGTGATCCATAGGGTCCGCAGGGCCCTTTTCAACACGGAGGTAAAGGCGATGTCAAATTCATACCCTTCCTCCTTCAGGATCTTTCCTGCGGATCTGGCCTCTTCAATCCCCTGCTCGGTCAGGTCCACATCGGTCCAGCCCGTAAAGCGGTTTTCCTTGTTCCAGGTCGACTCGCCGTGTCTTAGCAATACAACTTTATACATATTTCTTGGTTTACGTTTTGATCCGGGATCACAAAGTTAACAAATATGAACGCAAATCCCGGTCCCGTGAAAGAGGAATTATGACGGAAAGCAGGTACAAACAAGACGGGCAGGAAGAATTTATTCTTCCGGTCCCCCGTACTTGTATCCCAGGCTCTCGATTTTTTCCCTCACTTTTTCCAGGTCGATGTTGTCTCCCCGTATGACCAGGTTTTCCTTCGAAAGGTTGGCTTCGGCATACTCTATGCCCTCCATGGCGGCCACGTTGTTTTCGACCGTTGCCTTGCAGTGGTTGCAGGTCATTCCTTTAACAATTACTTTCAGGTCTTTCATATGGGTATGGTTTTGAAGTTTCTGTTCCGGTTTAAAGCGTGTAAATCGTTTTGCCAGGTATTTCCGGTACAGGGCGTACAGGATGAGTCCCCCGAGCAACACGCTCGATGCGATCATCAGCCAGGAAGGCAGGATTCCGTGGGCATGCGGTCCCGCATGAAAACCCGCCAGCGGGTCCAGGAACCATTCCCTGGGAAGGAATTCGTTTACCAGAATGCCGAAAAAGTAAGCCCCTGTGATGATGGAAACCAGGTACAGGATCAGGGTCCGGCGGCCGAAGATATTCCCGATTACGGTCATGGTGGCTGCGTTGGTTGCGGGACCTGCCATCAAAAATACGATGGCAGCACCGGGCGACAGGCCCTTGAGCATCAATATGGCTGCAATGGGCACCGAGCCGGTGGCACAGACATAAAGCGGTACGGCAGCCAGCAGGATCAGCAGCATTTCCAGGTATTCGTTCCCCAGGTAGGCAGTAAAGAAGCTTTCCGGCACCAGCACCTCGATCAGGGCTGCCAGGGCAAGCCCGATCACAAGCCATTTGGCGATGTCTTCGAGGAATTCCACAAAGGCATAGCGCAGCATTCCCCTGAATGAACGGTCAGCTTTACCGTTTTCCACATCGTCCGGGCTTAATCCATCCATTTCCCGTTTCTTCATGTCGGGATTGTTTTTTCTCACCCGGCCGAATTTATTGGTCATGAACCCGCCGAAAAAACCCGTAATAAGGGCGATGACCGGTCTTACGATGGCCATGGGCAATCCGAGCAGGGAATAGGTCACCATGATGCTGTCCACACCGGTCTGGGGGGTTGAGATAAGGAAGCTGACCGAGGAACCTTTCGACGCACCGCTGTTGTAAAAGGATATCCCGGTCGGGATAACGCCGCAGGAGCAAAGCGGAAGCGGGATGCCGATCAATGCGGCATTTATCACGGAGGCTGAATTGGGCTTACCCAGGTATTTATAGACCTTTTTCCTGGGAAACCAGACGTAAAGAATGCCGGCAAAAAGGAAACCCAGCAAAAGGTAGGGGGCCATTTCCATGCTCAGGTCCGCGAACGCGTTCAGATATGGAAGGATGTAATCCATGGCTTTCTTTGGGCAAAGAAAAAAAGAATGATTCGTCCTTTTTTATAGAATTCTTGGAAATTGGTATAAGATTTTCGGAAGGCGTTTTCAGCGGTTGATCAGCCCTTCCTCCCCGCAGCAGCCGAATTCCATCTGCAGGGTGGTATGGTCAATGTCAAATCGATCGTGCAGGAGCCGGCTGATATCTTCGTTCAATTTTGAGGCCTGGCTGACGGGCATGTCGCTTTCCAGGTCCACGTGTCCCTCGAAATGCACCTGCCGGTCGTTCAGGCTCCACAGGTGGACGTGGTGCAGGTTGTTCACACCCTTTATGTTCTCCACCTCGGTTTTGATTTTTTCAAGATCGATGTCCCTGGGGGCTGACTGCATCAGGATGTTGAAGGAATCCCTCAGCAGGAGGTAGGTTTCGCGCAGGATGTAGAGGCTTATAAGGACCGTGATCAGGGGATCCAGCCAGTACACCCCGAATTTCCAGATCAGGATTCCACCGAGGATGACCACCACCGAGGAAAGGGTATCGCCCAGCAGATGCAGGTATGCCGCCCGGATGTTGATGTTCTTTTTCGAATCCCTTTTCAGGAGGATCACGGCAACCAGGTTGGCCAGCAGTCCCACAACCGCCACAAAGAACATCACGGCCCCCTTGATGGGCGCCGGGTTCCGGAAACGCTCAACCGCCTCGTAGATCAGGAAAATGCAGATCGCTGCCAGGACGATGGAATTTATGAATGCGGCCAGTATCTCCACCCGCTTATACCCGAAGGTCTTGCGCATGTTGGACTCCCGCCTGCTGATCCTGTGGGCGACGTAAGCCAGCAGAACGGCCAGTCCGTCCCCCAGGTTATGCACCGCATCGGAAAGCAGGGCCAGGCTGTTCGAAAGGATGCCCCCGGCCACTTCTGCAGCGGTAATGCCAAAGTTCAGGACGACCGCGGCCAGCAGGTTCTTTTCGCTGATCCCCGTCTTCGAATGATGGCGATGTCCATGAGCTGTGGTCATATTTCAGATCCTAAAGGAACAAAAGCAGGCTGAGGGCCATGAGTGCCATGCCCCCGATCAGCCCGTAAATGGCATGATGGTGATGCCCGTACTCCCGTGCCGTGGGCAGCAGTTCATCCACGGATATGAAGACCATAATCCCTGCAACCGCTGCCAAAAGGATTCCCAGGATGGATTCGCTGAACACGGCCGAAAGCAACAGGTACCCGAGCAGTCCGCCGATGGGTTCAGCCAGTCCCGAGGCAAAGGACAAAATAAAAGCCTTGCGCCTCATCCCCGTGGCGTAATAAATCGGTACGGATACTGCTATCCCTTCCGGTATATTGTGAATGGCAATGGCCACGGCAATGGGAAGGGCGATGCCGGGATCGGTCATACCGGCGGCAAAGGTGGCGAGTCCTTCCGGGAAATTATGCATGGCAATGGCCAGGGCCAGGAACAGTCCCATCCGCAGCAACCCGCTTTTCTTTGCTCTTTCGCTGTGAAGCCGGAGGTCTTCGACCTTGCGGATCTCGTGCGGGTTCTCGAAGGTGGGTACGAGGGAGTCGATGATGGCGATGATGGCGATGCCCCCGAAGAAGGACAGGACCGCATACCAGCTTCCGGGCCTCAGCCCGTAGCTCTCCCTCAGCAATTCAATGGATTCTCCAAGGATTTCGGTAAAGGAAACGTAGATCATCACCCCGGCTGAAAAGCCCAGGGCGGTGCTGAGGAAGCGGGTATTGGTCGTCCGGGTGAAAAACGCCATGGCCGATCCGATACCGGTCGATAGTCCCGCGAACAGGGTCAGTCCCAATGCAAATAATACGTTCCCTTCCATTACGATATCATGCGATATTCAAAGCTGCAAAATAAACGGATTCTCCCGGTTAAAACAAGCATTAACGTTCATTTAAGTTCCTTTGAACCCGGATCTTAACCCGGCGAGCCAGGCGTCGATCCGCTGGTCCGTCATGTGGGACTGGTTCTTCTCGTCCAGTACGAGTCCAACGAACTCTCCGTCCACCACCGCCGCGGATCTTATGAATTCATAGCCCCGGGTGGGTGTCCGGCCAAGGATCCCGCAGCCCCTGCTTCGCACCGAGCGGTACAGGATTCCAAGCGCATCGGCAAAGGTATCGGGGTAGGATTCCTGGTCCCCCAGCCCGAAAAGAGCCGCCTTACGGCCCGAAAAATCCAGTTTCTCCATCCCGGGCAGGAAATCCGCCCAGTCGTCCTGTAGCTCCCCGATGCCCCAGGTCGATATGCCCAGGATCAGGTTCGGATACGAAAGCAGGTCGGCGGGGGATGAATCGGCCACATCCCTCAACTCTGCACTGTCTTTGCCATATCTTTCAAGGATTCTCACGGCGACCGATTCCGTATACCCGGACGAGCTCCCGAAAAAAATCCCTGTTTCTTTCAATTTAGACTAAATAAAGATATAAAAATAAACAATTTCTACATCCGGTGTATCGCAGACTTTAATTTTTTCGGTAAGACACGGAAGGGTGGTCCCGTCGGTTGTCCGGTATCAGGTTTCCCCGGAGACATCCGTTCCCCGGAGCACTTCAACCCAGTGCAGGGCCTGGACTCCCGTGGCATCGGCGATCTGGTGCCGGCAGCTGAACCCGCAGGCCACCAGTGCTGTTCCCTCCTCCATCCGGCGGATGGCTGGAAACAGTCGGTCCTCCCCCACCTTCAGCGACAGTTCGTAATGCTCCTTCTCGTAACCGAAGGAGCCCGCCATGCCGCAGCATCCCGAATCGATCACTTCCACCTTCAGGCCGGGAACCCGTCCCAGGACGCTTTCCATGGCGGCGGTCCCGTACAGGGATTTCTGGTGGCAGTGCCCGTGGATCAGCAGTTTTTCAAAGGGTGAGCGGAGCGCCGTTTCCAGGTTCCCTTTCCGGATCTCGTCTTCCAGGAACACGTCGATCATCCGGACGTTTTCCCGGATCGCCCGGCCCAGTTCTTCATCGTCGATCAGATCGGGCAGATCGTCGGTCAGGGCGCTTGCGCATCCCGGTTCGCATACCACGACGGGCAGTCCCCCATCGATGTATTTCTTCAGGTTGCGGAGGGTCTTTTCGCCCTTTTTCCTGGCTTTATCCAGGAAACCGTGGGAGATGCTGGGCCTCTGGCAGCATCCTGCCCTGGCAAGGATCACCTCGTACCCGCAGGACTCGAGAAGCTCCACGGCCGAGATCCCCACCCGGGGTTCGTGGAAGTTCATGTAGGTGTCGTCGAAGAGTACGACCTTTTGGGGCGGGGGACCGGCCTGGTTTTTTCGCTGTACGGACGGACCGGTTTGTTCCCCGTCATTGAACCTCCGGTCAAACCATCGGTGAAAGGTCAGCGGTGCATAGGAGGGAAGGATGCGGCGGGATTCGATCCCGGCCAGCCACTCCATGGTTTTCCGGAAGATCATGGTTTTCCGGATCCCGTTCACAATGGGGGCTTTCCAGCCGGAAAACCGCTTAGCCAGGGTGGTGGAATTCGCAACGAAGCGGTCCCTCAGGCTGGTCCCGTGCTTCTTCCTGTATTCATGAAGGAATTCCCCTTTGAGCTTTGCCATGTCCACGCTGCTGGGGCATTCCGATTTACAGCCCTTGCAGGAGAGGCAGAGGTCCATGATCCCGTACAGGCGGGGCGAGTCCATGGCCGAGGGACCCAGTTGCCCGGTCATGGCCAGGCGCAGTGCATTGGCGCGCCCCCGGGTGGAATGTTCCTCGTCGCGGGTGGCCCGGTAGGAAGGGCACATCAGTCCCCCGAGATTCTGCCGGCAGGTCCCGACACCCGTGCAGTTCTCCACGGCAAAGGCAAAACCGCCCTCCTCCCGGTAGCGGTAGGCCGTGGTAAATTCAGGAGCCCTGTAGGCGTCTCCAAACCTCAGGTTCTGGTCCATCGGCCCGGGATCCACGATGATGCCCGGGTTCAGGATCCCATCCGGGTCGAAAAGGTTCTTCACCTCCCGGAAGGCTTCGTATACCCGCTCACCGAAAAACTCCCGAAGAAAGGGACTGCGGGTTCGCCCGTCCCCGTGTTCCCCGCTGATGGATCCCCCGAATCGCCTGACCAGGTCGAAGGAATGCCGGGCGATCGCTTTCATTTTATCGATGTCTTCCTGCTTCTTCAGGTTCAGCACCGGCCGCACGTGGAGGAGTCCCACGCTCGCATGCGCATACATGATCACGGGCACTTCCCTCTGTTTGCAGAAGGCCTGTATTTCACTTATATATTCCGGGAGGTGCTCCAGGGGTACGGCGGCGTCCTCGATGAACCCGATGGGTTTGGCATCGCCCCGGGTCCGCATCAGGATCCCCAGCCCGTTTTTTCGCACGTCCCATACGTTTGCCTGATCGTGTGGGTCCGAAAGGATCGGCCGAGCATAGCCGATGTCCCGGTCCTTCAGGTCTCCCGCCAGCTTCCTGCACTTCTCCAGGGTCTCCTCGTTGGAAGCACCGATAAATTCCACGATCAGGATGCCCTGCGGATCCCCTTCAATCCATCCGGTCTGGAATGCCGTACCCGGGCTTTCCCTGGCCATGCGGATCAGGTCCCCGTCCAGTATCTCCACCGCGGAAGGACCGTGGGAAAGCATGGCGGCCACGCTGCGGATGCATCCGGCCAGGTCGCTGAAATGAACGGCACACAGGATGCTGCTGGCAGGCAGCGGCTCCAGGTTCAGCCTGGCTTCCAGAAGGATGCCCAGGGTTCCCTCGGAACCTGTGATCAGCCGCGACAGGTTCCACCGGTCCGTTCCCGCAAAGGCATCCAGGTTGTAGCCCTGCACCCGGCGCATGACCTTTGGATACGCCTCCAGGATGGCCTCCCGGTTTGCATCCACAATCCGTTTGAGTTCCCCGTAAATCCGGAATTCCTTTCCGCCGGATTTTTCCAGCTCGCGGATTTTCCGCCCGATCTCCTGTTCGGTGAAACGGAACACCGATCCGTCCGATAGCAGGATTCTGGTTTCCAGCACATGGTCGCTCGTGATCCCGTACAGGATGCTCCGGGCCCCGGAGGAATTGTTCCCGATCATCCCGCCTATGGTCGCCCGGTTGCCGGTGGCGGGATCGGGGGCAAAATGCAGGTTGTATTGCCTGAGGAATCCATTGAGCTCATCCAGAACGATTCCCGGCTGTACCCGGACCCACCTTTCCTTGACGTTCACCTCCAGGATGCGGTTCATGTACTTGGAAAAATCAACGATTATGGCCTGCCCTGCCGCCTGTCCCCCGAGGCTGGTACCCGCCCCCCTCGGCAGCACGGGCACCCGGTATTCCCCGGCAATGCGAACGGCATGGGATACGTCTTGCTCATTCCCGGGAACCACCACGGCAAGCGGCATGATCTGGTAGATGCTCGCATCGGTGGCATACACGCCGAGGGTGTAATCGTCCGTGTAAACCTCTCCCCGGATCCCCTTCCTGAGATCCACACAGAATGCTTTGCGCCGGGATTCTTCCATGCCTGAAAGATAAGGATTTCTAGCCTAAAGAACGTGTCGGGGAAGCCTGTGCAATTTTTCTGAACTATTATTTGGAAATCCATAAAAATGTCTTATATTTGTCAATTATTATATAAGAATAATTCTTATTTGAGTATTATTAAACTGGAAACTACGGTAAACCATATCAGGGAAAAGCTCCATGAGGCAGGCCTCAAGGTCACCCCTCAGAGAATGGCCGTTCTCGAAGCCGTATACCGGATGGACAATCATCCGACGGTCGAAAACATCATCGAATACATCCGCAGGGTGCATCCCAGCATTGCCACGGGAACGGTTTACAAGATCCTGGATACCCTGGTGGAGAACCGGCTGATCCGGAAGGTGAAAACGGAAAACGACGTGATGCGCTACGACGGCATGATGGAAAGGCACCACCACCTTTACTGTGTTGAATCGGACCGGATCGACGACTATTCGGACGAGGAACTGGACCGGATGCTGGATGATTATTTTGATAAAAAGAAAATCCCCGGTTTCCGGATCGATGAGATCAGGCTCCAGATCAACGGAAAGTTTACCAGAAAGTAGTTGCACGGAAATAAAACCAGAAACCATGAGCAAAAAGAAGAAACTCACAACCGCATCGGGCAGGCCGTACTTCGAAAACGAAGACAGCATGACCGCCGGTCCGCGGGGACCGGTACTGCTTCAGGATTATTACCTGCATGAGAAACTCGCGCATTTCAACCGGGAGCGCATCCCGGAACGGATCGTACATGCCAAAGGTACCGGAGCTTACGGCACCTTCAAGGTAACCGGTGATATCACCTCGTATACCAAAGCCAAACTGTTCGCCAAGGTCGGAAACGAATGCCGTGTATTCGTCCGATTCTCAACCGTCGGCGGAGAAAAGGGAAGCGCCGATACGGAAAGGGACCCCAGGGGCTTCGCCGGTAAGTTATATACCGAGGACGGGAACTGGGACCTGGTCGGCAACAATACCCCGGTATTCTTCATCAAGGATGCCAAGAAGTTTCCCGATTTCATCCACACCCAGAAACGGGACCCTAAAACCAACCTGAAAAGCCCGACCATGATGTGGGATTTCTGGAGCCTCAATCCGGAGAGCCTGCACCAGGTCGTGATCCTGTTCAGCGACCGTGGTACGCCCAACGGGTACCGTCATATGAACGGCTACGGCAGTCATACCTTTTCCATGATCAACGCCGGGAACGAACGAACATGGGTCAAGTTCCACTTCAAGACCCTTCAGGGTAACCGGACGCTTACCGATTCACAGGCCGGGGAATTGAAGGGCAAGGACCCGGATTACGCGCAGCGCGACCTGGTGGAGGCCATTGAAAAAGGCGATTTCCCCAGATGGGCGCTGAAGATACAGGTCATGACGGACGAACAGGCTAAAAAATTCCGCTGGAACCCCTTCGATGTCACGAAGGTCTGGCCCCATTCCGAATACCCGCTTATCGAAGCGGGGATCATGGAATTGAACGAGATCCCGGCAAATTACCATGCAGACGTCGAACAGTCCGCATTCGCACCGGCACATGTCGTGGACGGGATCGGGCTTTCCCCGGATAAGATGCTGCAGGGCCGCATCCTGGCCTACCCGGATGCCCATCGTTACAGGCTGGGCGTTAATTACGAACAGATCCCTGTGAATCGTCCGATCAACCCGCCCAGCAATTACCAGCGCGACGGCTATATGGTTACCGACGGAAACAAGGGCGATAAGCCAAATTATTTCCCCAACAGTTTCGACGACATCGAGGCGGATCCGGCTTACAAGGATCCCCCCTTCGAACTGGACGGAACGACAGCCGATTATTACGACCGCAACGAATACGACGACGACCACTACACACAGCCGGGCGATCTGTACCGGAAGGTAATGACCGAGGGCGAACGGAAAAACACCCTTTCGAACCTGATCGGCGCCATGAGTGGTATCGGCGGACCCAAGCGGGATGAAATTATCCGGCGCCAGCTCGGGCATTTTTACAAGATGGATAAGGAACTGGCCATGGATATCGCAAAAGGACTGAATTTTAATTTTAAACCCTGAACCATATGAAAGAAAAAAGCATTGAGCTTCTGAACAAAGCTGTTGCCGACGAAATGAGCGCCGTGCACCAGTACATGTACTTCCATTTTCTCTGCGACGACATGGGGTACGATCTCCTGGCGGGCCTGTTCAAGCGAACCGCCATCGAGGAAATGCAGCACATCGAAAGGCTGGCCGAACGCATCCTCTTCTTAAAAGGGGAGGTTGAAATGCTGGCCTCATCGGAAGTCAAAAAGATCCACGAGGTGAAAGAAATGCTGGATCTGGCCGCGCAGATGGAAACGGCCAGTGCACAGTCCTACAACGAATGGGCGAACGAGTGTTCGAAGAACGCCGATTCGGTTTCAAAAACCCTGTTCGAAGACCTGGTCCGGGACGAGGAAAGGCATTTCGACCAGTTCGACGTGGAGATGGACAACATGAAGAAATTCGGGGACAACTACCTGGCCCTTCAGTCCATCGAAAGAAGCAAGAACGTGGCTGCCGGAAGGCCCGCGGAATAGACAGTAAAGACTGTTAAAATCATTTTTTCCGGATGTCCGCAGAGCTGCAGCATTCCGCTTGCAGTCAGGGCGGAATTATCGAAAATTCTTATAAATCAAATACATTAACATTTAAATTTAATCATCATGGAAGAACAAAAAGAAGTAATCTCGATGCCAAGGATCGGTGATCCTGCACCTGAGTTCAAAGCAGTAACGACACAGGGCGATATCAATTTTCCCAAGGATTATTCCGGTAGCTGGGTGATCCTGTTCAGCCACCCGGCCGATTTCACCCCCGTGTGTACCTCCGAGTTTATGACCTTTGCCCATATGGAGGACCAGTTTGAAAAGGCAAACTGCAAGCTGGTCGGCCTTTCCGTGGATGGACTTTACAGCCATATCGCATGGCTCAGGACCATCAGGGAGAAGATCGAATACAAGGGCATGAAGAACATCGAGGTGACCTTCCCCCTGATCGAGGACATTACCATGGAAGTAGCCAAGAAATATGGGATGATCCAGCCCGGGGAAGCCACCACAAAAGCTGTAAGGGCCGTATTCTTCATCGATCCGAAGGGCGTGATCCGTACCATCATTTATTACCCCCTGAGCCTGGGGCGTAATTTCGACGAACTCTACCGGGTCCTGGTCTCATTGCAGACCGCCGATGAGTTTTCAGTAGCTACGCCGGCGGACTGGAGGCCCGGAGACGATGTCATCGTGCCCACGGCCGGTTCATGCGGAACCGCCAAGGACCGGATGGAAGGCAAGGAGGATATGAACTGTTACGACTGGTTTTTCTGCACCAAGAAACTGGATAAGGAAACCGTACTGGGTAAGGTGCTGAAAAAATAAGACAAGTGGGCCCCTCGGCCTGAACCTTTAAAATATCAGGCTGAATACAGTTTCTTCCGCGGGAACGGAGTGAACCGTAATCTTTCCCTGGTGCAAATCCATGATCTGCCGGGAGATGCTCAATCCGATCCCGCTTCCTTTTTCCCTCGTAGAATAAAAGGGTACAAAGATGTTCGGCAGAACGTCTTGGGGTATTCCGGGACCATTGTCCTTAACCTGTATGCATACCCTTCCGTTTACGGAACGTATGGCTCTCAATTCAATTTCCGGGTTTTCCATACCCGCTGTCGACTCGGCTGCATTCTTCACCAGGTTGATCAGAACCTGTTCGATCAGCTTGCGATCTGCCCTGATCCGAAGATCGGGTGGACAGGTTGCGGCCAATTCCCCGATCTTTTCGCTTCCATGAAAAAGCACGACTATATCCTGCAACAATCCCGCGACCTCAAGGTTTTCGAATTCCGGATCCGGAAGCTTGGTCAGCTTCCTGTATTGTTCCACAAAATTCAGCAGTCCCCTGCTCCTGGTGCGAATAATATCGAGTCCCTCAATCGTATCCTGCACATTCTGGTCGCTCAGTTCCTTTTTGTTTTTCGGTTTCTTATTCGTTCCGTAGATCCTTGAAAGGGTCGTGGCAAGGGAAGCGATCGGCGATACGGTATTCATGATCTCATGACGGAGTACCCGTATCAGTTTCCGCCAGGAACTGAGTTCCTTCTGATCGAGTTCATGATGGATGTCCTGGAAAGAAACCAGGTTAACCTCTTTTTCATCCAGTTTGAACCTGCTGCTCCGGATTGCCAGCTGCAGCACATCGCTGTCGGATTTGATGGTCAGTAATTTTCGCTGGCCGGGCTGAAGTTCCCGGAGCTCTTTTTCGAATCCGGGCCGGATACGGTCCATCTGACCGAGTGAACCCGGCTGGAAATTATTAAAAAGCCTGGTGGCGGAGCGGTTGATCAATTCGATCTTCCCGTCTTCACCGTAGGCCAGGAGTCCCGCATCAACATGCTCCATCACGTATCGGAGGTACTGGAACTGGTGCTCTTTCTCGATTTTCACCCTGCTGATGGCATGCATGATTTCATCAAGCAATGCGGTCAGGTCTTTGTAAACCTGATAATGGCCCGACTGTGAATAAGTGATGCTGCTGTCATCGTTTTTAACCGCCAGGAAAAATCTCTCAAGCGTTGCATTGATCCGGTTTATATAGGCGATCAACCAGGCGGCTTCCAGGATGAGCAGGGCGCCGGTAATGATGATCGTAAAAAGATGATTCAGGTGCACCAGGGCCAGTGCAAACAGAACGGCAGTCAGTACAATAACGATGATGCTGATCAGGACGACGATATAAAACCGCTTCAGGATCATGTCGGCAATCCGTATTTCTTTATTTTCTTATACAAGGTTGGCCGGGAGATCCCAAGTTTCTTTGCAGCCATGCTGATGTTGCCCATGTACCTGTCCAGTGCACTCTGAACAGCATTCTTTTCAAGCTCTTCCAGGTTGAGCGGTTCTTCCGTTTCAGGGGACAGGGGCCTTGCCGCCAGCGGGAAGTCAACGGGTCCAAGGATATCGCATTCACCCAGTATTACGGCTTTTTCTATGGTATGCCGGAGCTCCCTCACATTCCCCGGCCAGTTGTGCCGCATCAGCTTTTCCTGTGCCCTGGAATCGATTTTTAACCCGGGTTTACCATATTTTGCGGCAAACTCTTCAAGAAATTTGTCCGCCAGGAAAAGAATGTCGTTTTCACGGTCCCTTAAGGGAGGGATCAGGATCTCCACGGTGTTGATCCTGTAAAGCAGGTCCTCCCTGAACAGGTTCTCCGCTGTCATTTTTTTCAGGTCCTTGTTGGTAGCCGCAATGATCCTGGTGTCGATACCCACCCTTTCGTTGGAACCCATGCGGGTGATCTCTTTCATCTGTATGGCACTTAAAAGCTTGGTCTGCAGGTAGAGGGGCACGTTGCTGATCTCATCCAGAAAAAGCGTTCCCCCGTCAGACATTTCGAACCTCCCGGTCCGGTCCTCCTTTGCATCCGTGAAAGCCCCCTTTACATGACCGAATAACTCGCTTTCAAAAATGTTCTCATGCAGGGCCCCCAGGTCTACGGGCACAAAAGGTCCTTTGCTCCTGGCCGATTGAGCATGGATTTCCCGTGCAATGACCTCCTTTCCGGTCCCATTCTCTCCGGTAAGCAGGATGTTGGCTTCCGTGACAGCTACTTTCCGGATCGCAGAAAACACCTGTTCCATGGCCCTGGAAGTGCCTCTGTATATGGTTGGCGGGGGACTGAGATCCCTGTAAATCTGGCTTTGTCTCTTCTTCAAGCGGACGATTTCGTTCTTTGAATACCTTAACTCCAGGGCTGTCTTCAGGGTGGAGGTTAATTTATCATTGTCCCAGGGTTTCACCACAAAATCAACCGCTCCTTCCCGGATGGCCCTGACGGCAACCTCGATCTCGCCGTAAGCCGTAATGGGAACTATGGACGGCGGATCGGGCAGTTTCTTGATCTCGTTTAACCAGTAGATCCCTTCATTCCCCGTGTTGGTGCCGGCCGTGAAATTCATGTCCAGTAAAACCACATCGAAATCCTCCCTGCCGAGCATCGAAGGGATGAGATTGGGATTGCTGCAGGTCTCAACCCGTTCAAATTCATATTTTAGAAACATCCTCAGGGAATCAAGCACCGCCCTGTCGTCATCAACAATCAGCAATTTCCCCTTTGGCTTCACGTTTGTAAATTTTGTTTACAACAAATGTAAAGTTTTTTTACATAGTTCCAAACCTTTTTCGCTGCTAATCAACACCATAGGCAATTGGCATAGTTTTTACAAAACATTTTTAAAAAATCCGCATTATGCTGGGCAATTATCTGAAGATTGCGTTTCGTTACTTTTACCGGAACCGGGGTTTTGCACTCATCAATATCATGGGACTGGCACTCGGGGTTGCCAGTGTTGTGCTGATCTTCCTGTACGTTTTCGATGAAATGAGATTCGACAGGCATCATGAAAAGGCCGACAGGATC
>CAZNQG010000057.1:0-21071 GCA_964575235.1 uncultured Bacteroides sp. | reverse complement strand
CTATGAACCCGGCGTGCTGAAGGCCGTCGGGCGGAAGGACGGCAAAGAGGTCTGCGTGCGGGAGGTCCGTACCACCGGCGAGCCCTATGCCCTGCGCCTTACCACAGACCGCGAAAGCATCCGTGCCGACGCCCGCGATGTGGCACACATCCGTGTAGAGGTTACGGACCGGGACGGGAACGTGGTCCCGACAGCCGGCAACCGGATTTTTTTCTCCGTGGAAGGGCAGGCCAGGCTGATCGGGGTGGACAACGGCGATCCCGCGGACCATGATTCCTTCAAGCTCAACGAGCGGAATGCCTTCCGCGGGCTTGCCCTTGCGATCCTGCAATCGACCATGGAGCCGGGGAGAATCACCCTGAAAGCCACTTCAGATGGTTTAAAGGAGTCCGTTATTATACTCCGTTCTGAAAAATCCGACATCATTCCCTACATCAAATGATAAAGCCATGAGAAACCCAGTACCCATTACCGGATTGTTCCTTTTAATTCTTGCACAGTGCCGCCCGCCGGCCCCCGCAGAATCCCCCGCCGGTTATGCCGATGTCAGCCGGGTCGAAACCGGAAAGCCGGTTGCCGTAATGATGACGGCTTACCGGACCACCCTGCTGGCAGACGGAAAGGACCAGACCCTGTTGCGCCTGGCCGTTACGGACAGCGCCGGAAGGGAGATCGTCTCGGCTGAAAACGCCATCCGGATCTATACCGAAGGCGATGCGGATGTCCTGCCTACCGCCGCAGGGGAGTCCCTTACCCCCGGTACCGATACATCGGGTATGCCATACCTGGAATGCGGGCTTCAGGAAGGACTATGCCTCCTGACGCTGAGGTCCGGAAGCATTCCGGGCATTGTCAAGGTTGAAGCCCGATCGGAAGGACTCTGGCCGGGCTCCCACGAGATCCATACCATTCCGGCGGACTTCGTGCAGATGATGCCGGAACCGGAACAGCTTACTCCGCCTTCCCGGAACATGGACCGGATGATCGGGGCTGATATCTCCTTTCTCCCCCAGATGGAAGAGCGGGGAAGGAAGTTTTTTGAGAACGGCGCTGAGAAGGATGCTGTCGAACTGCTGCGGGAACATGGCTTCAACTACATCCGCCTGCGAATATTCGTAAACCCGGAACACGAGAAGGGTTATTCGCCTGAAAAGGGCTTCTGCGGCCTGTCCCACACCCTTCAGATGGCACGGCGCATCCAGGATGCCGGGATGAAACTGCTGCTGAATTTCCACTACAGCGATTACTGGGCCGACCCGCAGCAGCAGAACAAGCCCGCTGCATGGGCCGACCTGGAATTCGAGGTGCTGAAAGACACCCTTCGCTCTTACACCACCAGGGTACTCCGGGCACTGGCAGGCCAGGGCACTCCCGCCTCCATGGTCCAGGTCGGGAACGAGATCAACCATGGCCTGCTGTGGCCGGACGGCCATATCGGGAATCCGGACCGGCTTGCGGAATTGCTGAAGGCCGGGGTGGCAGGGGTACGGGACGCCGACCCGGACATCCCCGTAATGATGCACCTGGCCCTGGGCGGTCAGAACGAGGAGGCCGTATTCTGGTTCAACAACATGATCGCACGCGGCGTAGAGTTCGATATCATGGGGATATCCTATTACCCGAGATGGCACGGCACCCTGGACGACCTTTATTACAACCTGAACGACCTGGTGGCCCGTTACAAAAGGCCGGTCAACGTCGTGGAGTACGGGCTGTTTGCCCGGGAGGTACACGAAATTGTTTTCACCCTGCCCGACAGCCTGGGTGAAGGTGCCTGCATCTGGGAACCCCTGGGCTGGAGGGGCGATCTTTTCAACCGTGAGGGCGAGGTTCAGAACGGCATCCTGCTGTACGATGAACTGAACCGGACCTACCTCGGGCCTGGGGAATGATCCCTTAACCTAACCTGAGACCAATATGAAAAAAGTTTTTCCGGCTTTATTTGTGATCCTGGTATGGGTGCCGGCCATCCCGGTGGATCCGCTCCATGCCCAGGCCGCGGCCGGGGAAGGAAACGGCATTGCTTTCGTCGATGACAAGGGTCTTCTGCGCTGGCAGGACAGCGGCAGGGAAATCTGCCGTTACGGCGTGAACTATACGGTCCCCTTCGCCCACGCATACCGGGCGGCCGGCTACCTGGGCGTGGACCGTCAAGCGGCCATCGGGCAGGACGTCTACCACATGGCCCGGATGGGACTGGATGCCTTCCGGGTGCATGTGTGGGACTGCGAGATCAGCGATACCCTGGGCAACCTTCTGGAGAACGAGCATCTCCGCCTGCTGGATTACCAGCTAAGGGCAATGGCCGAACGGGGCATGAAATTCATCATTACCCCCATCGCTTACTGGGGCAACGGGTACCCCGAGCCGGAAGAGGACACCCCGGGCTTCTCCACGAAATACGGTAAGGGCAATTGCCTGACCGACCCGGATGCCATACGGGCCCAGGAGGTTTACCTCGGCCAATTCATGCGACATGTAAACCCGTACACCGGCGTTGCCTACAAAGACGACCCGAACATCATCGCCTTCGAGGTCAGCAACGAACCCCACCACGGGGGCAGTCCCGAAGAAACGACCGCCTTCATCAACCGCATGGTCCGTGCTATACGCAGTACCGGCTGCCGGAAGCCCGTTTTCTACAACGTTAGCCACAGTACCCGACTGGCGCCGGCCTATTATGCCGCGGATATCCAGGGGGGGACCTTCCAGTGGTACCCCTGCGGCCTGGTGGCAGGCCATGAAATCCGGGGTAACTTCCTGCCCAACGTTACGGCATACGACATCCCCTTCGACACGGTGCCCGGCTATGGGAAGGCTGCCAGGATCGTATATGAATACGATGCCGCGGACATCGGACGCTCGTACATACACCCCTACATGGCCAAAAGCTTCCGGGAAGCCGGGATGCAGTTCGTGGCCCAGTTTTCCTACGACCCCTTGTTCATGGCCTTTGCCAATACGGAATACCAGACCCACTTCATGAATCTTGCCTACGCACCGCAGAAGGCACTCAGCCTGAAGATCGCCTCGGAAGTATTCCACAGGATGCCGGCCGGCGTGCAGGGGCCCGGGTACCGAATTTCAGCGCTGCAGGCCTGCTCAAGGTACGATCAACAATCTGCGTGTAAGGGTCTGCTTTCGACCGGAAACCTTCAGGATGTAGATGCCGGACGGGATTCCCCCCAGGTAAAGCGAAACGAGGGTCCGGCCGGAGGGGAACCGTTCCTGCAGGAGTAACCTGCCCGAAAGGTCCAGGATCTCAACGAAGCGTATCCCGGACGGGGCGGACCAGTCCAGATTAAGCTCCCCCGATGCGGGATTCGGGTAAACGGCCAGGGACGCGCCGCCATACTCCGGTCCCCTTTCAATGCCTGCCGACCGGTCGAGGACCAGGCAGCTGTCCCATACGTAACCGACGACGGTGTCCTGTGAAGGAACGACGAGTCCCCTATCGGAAGTCCAGGTCGGATCTCCGGTCACCTCATCCGAGTAGGCGCATTCCTCCGGGACCGTTTCCCGGTAACTCCGGTAATTGGTCCATGAATTATTGGTAATGTAATAATAGGCTGTGGTGGTCCCGGGCAAAATATCCTTCAGGGTCACCGAGTAGAGGCTGTCTCCCAGGTAGCTCATGGGGATGAAATCCCAATCGGTGATCTCGCCGACCAGGAAGACTCCCTTGGTAAGGTCCCTCCCGCTGCCCTTCATGCTGACGTTAAAAGTCACATTCACGGCTGCCGGGGGTCCCCCGGCTTCACAGGTGCCCCAGGCAAAGCTGATATCCTGGTTGTCCGGGGGGACGACGAACTCCCTGGCCCCCTCCACGCCGGATCCGCATTCCTGGGGGACCGGCTCCAGGGCGGTCCAGGCTGAATCGTTCAGGAAATAGTAACGGACCGTATCTCCCGGGGTAAGGTAAGTAAAGTAACTGTAGATCCCGCCACCCTCATCGGCCATGGGCTTGATTTCCGGCGGTTCCCCTGACCAGCTGCCCGCGATGTAGACCCCGCTGGACACGTTCTGCCCGTTCATATCCAGTTTAAAGTTTGTCTTCGGGTTTTCAGGATTTGTATAGAAAGAGGTATCGCACCACCATCCTCCCCCGTTCTCCATGAAATTGGTGTTCACCGGATCGAAAAAAACCAGGTGGTCGTGGGATGAGCCCACCCCCCAGGGAGTGCTGCACGGCGTGGATACCCAGGCCGGTTCCCAGAAGATCACGCCCATTCCCCCTGCCCTCATCACGGCCCGTGTGTAGTCCACCATATACTCGAGCTGTTTTTCCGGGATGACCGGAAGGTACTGCGGATCCGGGTCGGTCACAATGTTCGGAAGATCGTCAAAATTCCGGGTTGACCAGATGTATCCCGTCTCCACGATCATCACCTCGTAAGCAGCAAAACTGCTGACCAGGTCGGCCATCGTCACCTCAAGCTGATTGATGCTTCCGCCGTGCCAGGCATAATAATAGGACAGGCCCATGATGTCAAAATCCGTAACGCCGTTGCTGATGATCGTATTGAAACGCGACCTGGAACCGGAGAGGCCTGCAAAATGGATGGCAATCCTGGGATTAATACTTGCGCCGGCCCCGACGGCGCGAATGGCCGAGATGGCTGCGTTGAACAGCTGAGCATGCCTGGACCAGTCGTTGCTGACGGTAGTAACGGGATTCCAGCCGTTCTCCTCCGGTATATGCTTCAGGATCCCGTTGTTGGTCTCGTTCCCGACCTTCACGATATCCGGCATCAGTCCCTCTGCATCAAGTTCCGTCAAAACCCTGTGCGTGTAGTTGTAAACCGAGTCTTTCAGTTTTTCAAGGTCATAGGCCACGTCCAGCCAGGCGCGGGGAATGAGCTGGGTTCCCGGGTCGGCCCAGAAATCGGAATAATGAAGACCCAGCATCACCCTCATCCCAGCAGCTTTAGCCCTTCCGATGGTTTCCTTTACATCCTCCAGGTCGTTGTAATGGGACTTGACACCCGGTGGCTGGTCGAGCGAATCCTGCCACCAGGACGGATCGATCCATAAACGGACCCGGACCAGGTTGCAGCCGTGGTCGGCAAAGATCCGGTATACATCCTTCGGTACCATGTTCTCCTTGAAGAGGGCGCCGCAGTCCTCCATCTGGTTCACATAGGAAAGGTCGTTCCCGAAATAGAAATCCTGCCCGGAAGCCCCTGCAACCGAAAACAGGAATAGCAAAAGCAGGGTAATTTTCAGCGATGTTTTCATATTTCGGAATCCCCTGTGTCGACAAAAGTAAAAATAAATGGATCCATTTCATGGCAAGCGGACCGTTGAGGCGATCCTTTCAGGGGATCTAAATCCACTCAAAATACCCCTTCGATATGTTCTCACTCACCCCTGAATACCATTTCAAACGTTTGCGGTAACGATTGCGCTATTTTCTTGAGAATAAATAGGTTAGCAAATGAAATTATTCTAACTTTGATCGTATCAAACCACTGAGAATTTTATCCTTAATAATCAAATCAAATCTAACCAAAACTCCATTCTATGAAAGTAAAACGACTTATTAAGAAACTGTTATTCCTGACCCTTCTTGCAGGCATGAACCTTGCGGTTTTCGGGCAGGCGATAACAGTGTCTGGTACGGTGACCGGTTCGGATGACGGTCTGCCCCTGCCCGGTGTCAGCATCGTGGTAAAGGGCACGACCACCGGAACTGCCACCGATATGGATGGGATGTATTCCATTTCGGTGGAGCCGGACGCCACCCTGGTCTTTTCCTTCGTGGGCTACCTCACGCAGGAAATTGCCGTCGGGAACCGGACAACCCTTGATGTAACGCTTGAGCTGGACATTATGGGCATCGAAGAAGTTGTGATGATCGGTTACGGTACAGCCAAGAAAAAGGATGCCACCGGATCCGTCTTCGCCGTAACTGAAGAAGATTTCAACTCGGCCGGCGCATCGACGGGCGACCAGTTGATCGCCGGGAAGATTGCGGGTGTGCAGATCACCCAGAGCGGCGGTGCACCCGGCCAGGGAGCGACCATCCGGATCCGCGGCGGTTCATCGCTGACCGCAAGCAACTCACCGCTATTCGTTATCGACGGCGTGCCCATGGACAACAGGGAGATTACCGGAATGAGGAGTGTATCCAAAGCGCGGAATCCCCTGAATGAGATCAGTCCGGGTGACATCGAATCCATCACCGTACTTAAGGATGCTTCCGCAACGGCGATCTACGGTTCGAGGGCTTCCAACGGTGTGGTGCTCATCACAACCAAGAAAGGCAAACTCGACCGCCTGCATGTTGGATACGACGGATTTGTTTCCATCGGTATGAGGACGGGTCAGATCGACAACCTGTCGGCCGATGAATTCAGGGCCCTGGTCATTTCACGTGAAGGAGCTAACAGCAAAGCCGATTCCCTGATGGGCAACTCTTCCACGGACTGGCAGGATGAGATATACCGCACTTCCATTACACACGATCACCTGCTCAGCCTTGCCGGAGGATTGCAGAAAATGCCCACGGGAGGTACCATGCCGTACAGGGTTTCCGTCGGTTATCATGACGAAAACGGGCTCCTGCAGAATTCGAAGAACCAGCGGACGACCGGTTCCATAAACCTGAATCCGAGCATCCTCGACGACCACCTCGATGCCGCCATCAACCTCAAGGGAAGCATGGTCAAGAACACTTATGCGGACTGGGGAGCCGTGGGAAATGCAGGCGCTTTTGATCCGACCCAATCGGTCGAGGATCCCAGCAGTCCCTACGGCGGATATTTTACCTGGGTACATCCCGTCTCCGGAGATCCCCTCTTTACTGCGACGACCAACCCGGTCGCCCTGCTCAATTTGCGGGATGATGTGGCAGATATATATTTTTACAGTGTTAATGCCCAGTTCAACTACAAATTCCATTTCCTGCCCCAGCTCACCGCCAAATTGAAAGTCGGGGCTGAAGGTTCGGATAGTGAAGGGAACCGGTACGTACCCCCGTATGCCGCATGGCTTTATGACCCTCCCCCCCTTGTAGGAGGTGAAAGGGCTAAGTATACACAGAAGACAGGGAACCAGTTGCTGGATTTCTATTTCAACTACAACAGCGATCTCCCCTTCCTGAGCAGCCGGATTGACGTAACCGCCGGATACGAATGGCAGCATTTTTCAAGGGAAGGCACCGAATACACAACCAATGCTTACGAGAACGATGCTGATAAGGTCGAGAGGCTGAACACGGATTATAATACGGAGAATTACCTGGTATCCTTTTTCGGACGCCTGAATTATGTAATGATGGACTTCGTTTCCATTACAGGAACCCTGCGGCGTGACGGTTCTTCCAGGTTCTCCCCGGAGACCCGCTGGGGACTCTTCCCCTCCGGAGCGATTGCGGTAGACCTTGCCGATGCGCCTATTCCCTTGCCCGGGGTTATCAATCAATTGAAGTTCAGGTTCGGGTATGGGGTAACCGGGCAGCAGGATATTACCGATAATGATTATCCCTACCTGCCCGCATATACGGCCAGCGAAAACAATGCCCGTTACATGTTCGGGAACACGTTCTATACCACGCTGCGCCCGGAAGGATACGATGCAAATATCAAGTGGGAGGAGACCACGACACTGAACCTGGGACTGGATTACGGTTTTATGCAAAACCGGATCAACGGTCAGGTTGATGTCTATAAGAGGGATACCAAGGACCTGATCAATCAGATCCCGGTGCCCGCCGGTACCAACCTCACCAATGAGATCATTACCAATGTCGGGAACATGACCAACCGTGGAATTGAATTTTCCATCAACGGCAAGATTGTTTCCAAGGTTGACTGGGAATGGGAACTCGGGGTCAATGCAACCTACCAGGATAACGAGATCACGAAGCTGACGCTCACGGATGATCCTACATACCTGGGTGTCGCGACAGGATTAATATCCGGAGGCGTAGGGAATAATATTCAGATCCATACCGTTGGATACCCTGCCAGATCCTTTTTTGTTTATCAGCAGGTTTATGATGAGGATGGCAATCCGATCGAGGCACTGTATGTTGACAAGAACGAGGACGGGATCACCAGCATCAGCGACCGGTACAGGTATAAGAGCCCGGCACCCGATTACATCCTGGGCCTGAATACCTATTTCAGGTGGAAAAAGCTGGATTTCAGTGCCACGGCACGGGCTAACATCGGTAATTATATATATAATAACCAGTATTCCAGTAACGGGACTTTCAGCGGCTTGTACAATTCGGCCGGCCACCTGTCTAATGTTACCAGGAGTGCCGTGGAAACCCAGTTCGAAAATCCGCAGTATTTTTCCGACTATTACGTCGAGAACGGTTCATTTTTCCGTCTTGACTATGCCACACTGGGATACAACCTGGGAGACATCGTACCCTTCGTCTCAAATTTCAGGGTATATCTATCGGGACAAAACCTCTTTCTGATTACCAAATACAAGGGACTGGATCCCGAGGTGTTCGATGGAATTGATAACAACATCTACCCCCGGCCAAGGATATTCACCCTGGGGGTTAATGTTCAATTTTAAAATTGAAACGATATGAAAACGCAAAAATTCAAAATACTGTTGACGCTGATGCTTGCCGGAATGGTAGCCATTTCGTCATGTGTCCAGGACCTTGATACAGAACCCATCGATGACGATGTGATCACTTCGGCTTCCGTTTACAAGGTTCCTGAAAACTACAAAGCCGTACTTGCAAAATTATACGCAGGCCTGGCTGTAAGCGGACAGACGGGTCCCCATGGAGACAACGACCTCAGCGGGCTGGACGAAGGTTTCGGCCAGTACCTCAGGGCTTACTGGTATGCCCAGGAGCTTCCCACCGATGAGGCAATCATTGCCTGGAACGACGGGAACCTGAGGGACTACCAGGAGGTGGATTGGGACGATGGCAACGAGTTCATTACCAATATGTATTACCGCATTTACTACCAGATCTCTCTCTGTAATGAATTCATCCGCGAAACTACGGATGCCAAGATCAGCGAAAGGGGCATTACCGTCCCCGGCATCGAGGAGTTCAGGGCGGAGGCACGCTTCCTGAGGGCCCTGAGCTACTGGCATGCCCTTGACATGTTCGGTGCTGTTCCTTTTGTGACGGAGGACGATCCGGTAGGTTCGTTCTTCCCGGAGCAGATCTCCAAGGCCGATTTGTTTGCATACATAGAATCGGAACTGCTGGCCATCGAAAACGATCTGGCAGCCCCGAGGACCAACGAATACGCAAGGGCAGACCAGGCCGCCGCATGGATGCTCCTGGCCAAACTGTACCTGAATGCAGAAACCTACATCGGGACCGAGAAATACACCGAATGCCTCACCTACGTCAACAATGTAATTGCTGCGGGGTATTCCCTGCATACCGCGTATGATGAACTGTTCCTGGCCGATAACGACAGGACGGAGGTTCAGAACGAGGTGATCTTCCCCATTACTTTTGACGGGGAAAATACCAAGACCTGGGGAGGAACAACTTTCCTGGTCGCAGCCCAGATCGGCGGAACCATGGATCCGAAAATGTTCGGTACGGGAGAAGCCTGGGGGGGACTGAGAACCATGAAGAAATTCGTCTCGCTGTTCATGGACGTGTCCAACCTGAAGAGCGGGAGATCGAGCCTGAAGAGCACGGCCGATTACCCGGTCCTTTATGTTCCCGGCGACCAAAACGGCTGGGATGTGGCCGACGCCACTTCGGTCCTCGGATCCGTGAACAGCGACAACAATTACGAAGGTTATATTTATTTCGGGGCCGGGAATGGATTCAAGCTAACGGACAGCCCCGACTGGGATCACGGAATCTTCGGCGACACAGCCCCCGCGGACGGAGTGCTGGATTCCCCCGGGGACAACATCACGGTGGCCGACGAAGGGTATTACAAGATCAACGTTGACACGACGACGAAGATCTATACCATGCTGAAAACCGATTGGGGCGTTATCGGTAGCGCCACGGCCGATGAATGGAATTCGGACCAGAATATGACCTACGACGCGGACAACGGGTACTGGTCTGCCGTCCTCGACCTTACGGCGGGCGAGATAAAGTTCCGGGCCAACGACGACTGGGCCGTGAATTACGGGGATGACGGTGCGGACGGGGTTCTGGACTTCGACGCAGCTTCCAACATTACGGTGACTTCGGCGGGCACCTACGAGATCAAACTGATGCTCGGAAGCCCGGATTACACCTACAGCATCGAACCCTATGCCTCCGACGGGCGCAAGATGTTTTACACCGACGGACAGACCATTGACGTGGAAGATATGTTCGAGTTCACCAACGGGTATGCCATCACCAAATGGAAAAACGTAACTTCCGTCTGCGATACCTGCCTGCCGACCAGCTACAATGCCGTTCATAACAATACGGACTTCCCCCTGTTCAGGCTGGCCGATGCTTACCTGATGTACGCGGAATGTGTGCTCCGTGGCGGTTCGGGCGGAGATGCAGGGACGGCTCTTGATTACATCAACGATCTCCGGGAACGGGCTTACGGAGGTTCGACCGTCGGCGACATCGATGCCGCCGACCTGGACCTCGACTTCATCCTGGATGAAAGGGGCAGGGAACTCTTCTGGGAAGCCCAAAGGAGGACCGACCTTGTCAGGTTTGACAAACTGACCTCTTCCGATTATATCTGGCAGTGGAAAGGAGGAGTACCCGCCGGACGCGGTGTTGACGATAAGTACAACATCTTCCCGATACCGGGTTCCGATATCGGTGCGAATCCGAACCTTACCCAGAATACGGGTTACTAGAGTTAAACGATAAAACCAAACAGATAATGAAAAGTATAAAGCTGATTTCAATCTTTGCATTACTGCTGGCCGTGCTGCTGGGCTGCGAGAAGGATGAAGAGCGTGCGGTGGTGGGGTCCTACACGGCTCCGGCCCTCGGCAACTCGGACGGATCCTACGTCCTCACCGAGGAGACCGAGGACGATGTCATGATCACCTTCGCTTGGTCGAAAGCCGATTTCGGATTCCTTGCGGCCACCAATTACACGGTTGAATTCGACGAGGCCGGCAATGCTTTTGCCGATCCCAAGATCGTCGGGATAACAACCGACCTGGAGCTCGAGGCGACGGTCGGCGAGATCAACAACAAGCTGATGACGGCCGGGGCGGTGCCCGAGGTCGCGGCGGACTTCGAATTCAGGGTCAGCGCTATGGTGCACAAGGACGTGGACACCCTGTATTCCGACTACATTACCCTGACCATCACGCCGTTCGAGAAGGTCATCATTTACCCATCCCTTTACGTTCCCGGTTCCTACCAGGACGTATGGGACGCTTCCCTGGGATGGGGCGAATGGGATGCCGCCAACGAGTTCACCAAGATCTACTCGGTCAAGGATGACGGCAAGTACGAGGGCTACCTGTATTTCAACGAGGATACCACGTGGATGAAATTCACCAAGGTGCCTGCTTGGGAAGAGGACAACACCATCGGCGACCCGGATGCCAGCGGCTTTTCGGGAACCCTGCAGGTGGGATCCTGGGGAGGTAATAACATTGCGACAGACGCCGGGCCGGGATACATAAAGGTTGAGGCCGACTTGAACGCCCTTACGTCAACCTTCACCCTGACCGACTGGGGACTGATAGGATCGGCCACGGCGGGCGGATGGGATTCGGACGAGAATATGACCTACGACCCGGTCAGCGATACCTGGTCCCTCACCACCGACCTGGTTGCCGGCGACATCAAGTTCAGGGCCAACGACGACTGGACCATCAATTACGGTGACGATCTCGGGAACGGCAAGCTTTCACAGGACGGGGCGAACATTCCCGTTGCCGAAGCCGGGAACTATACGATCACACTGGATTTGAGCAATGCAATATATACCTATACGGTAGTTAAAAATTAGGTTAGGTTTTAGGTTAAAAGAGGTTGCCACCGGAGCACCGGAGGCAACCTCTTTTTTTTGGTCACCCATGGCCTTAAAATTCATCCTTATGAAACGAATCCTGATATTCAGCAGCCTAATGGCCCTGCTCTTTATGCAGGCATCCCATGCCCAGATCGAACGGGTGGAACCACCTTTCTGGTGGACCGGTATGAAAAATCCATCGCTCCAGCTTATGATCCACGGGGAGAACATCGGGGGGGCAGACGTGATCACCGATCACCCGGGAATCAAGGTAACGGGCGTAAACACGCCCGAGAACCCGAACTACCTTTTCGCGGACCTCGAGCTTACCCCGGACCTGGAACCGGGCGAATTCAGCATCAGCCTGGTACGGGGGGGAAAAACGATCGCCTCGGCACGCTATGAACTTAAATCGCGGGAGGACGGATCCGCCGACCGTAAAGGATTCAACGCATCGGATGTGATGTACCTGGTCATGCCCGACCGCTTTGCAAACGGGAACCCTGGAAACGATTTGGTGCCCGGCATGAAGGAGGGACCCAACCGGGAATACCGGCTGGGAAGGCATGGCGGGGACCTCGAAGGGATCCGCGAGCACCTGGATTACATTGCCGGTATGGGATTTACAGCGCTCTGGCTGAACCCGGTCCTGGAGAACAACCAGCAGAAGAGCTCCTACCACGGCTATTCGATCACCGATTTCTACCGTGTGGACCCCCGCCTGGGAACAAACGGGGAATACCGGGAACTCTGCCTGCAGGCCGGGGAAAAGGGAATCGGGATGATCATGGACATGGTCTTTAACCATATTGGCTCGGGGCACTGGTGGATGAAGGACATGCCCAGCCCGGACTGGGTGAACTACTATCCCGATTACGTGCGGTGCAGCCACCGCAGGACCGTCAACCAGGACCCTTATGCTTCCGGGGCAGACCGGGACCTCATGGTCAGGGGCTGGTTCGCGCCCAGCATGCCCGATCTGAACCAGCGGAATCCATTCCTGGCCAACTATCTCATACAGAACAGCATATGGTGGATCGAATACGCCGGTCTGGCCGGCATACGCATGGATACCTACCCCTACCCGGAAAAGGAAATGATGGCCGAATGGAACCGCCGGGTACTGGAGGAGTACCCGCACTTCAACATCGTGGGAGAGGAATGGAGCCTTAACCCGGGACTGGTCTCCTACTGGCAGCGGAGACAGGTCAACCGGGACGGGTACCAGGGTTACCTGCCAAGCCTGATGGACTTTCCCCTGCAGAACGCCCTGGTCAAAGGCCTGACCACGGAAGACGGCTGGGATTCGGGCTGGTTGATCCTATACGAGACCCTTGCCAGCGATTACCTCTACCCCGATCCGTACAACCTGGTCGTGCTGGCTGACAACCACGACATGCCCAGGTTCTATATGCAGCTTGGGATGGACGCCGGGCTGTATAAGCTCGGGATTGCCTATCTCCTGACTACACGCGGCATTCCCCAGATACTCTATGGTTCCGAAATCCCGATGACCCATACGGAAAGCGACCACCACGGGGATATCCGCAAGGATTTTCCCGGAGGATGGGAAGGCGACCGTGTCAATGCCTTTACGGGAGCCGGACTCACACCCGAACAGAAGGAAATGCAGGAATTCTTCCGGACCCTTTTGAACTGGAGAAGGCAGAACCCCGTAATCCATACCGGGAAACTGATCCACTATGCGCCGAGGGGCGGCACTTACGTCTACGGCCGGTACAACGATGAGAAAACCGTCATGGTCATCCTGAACAAGTCGGAAAAGGCCGAAAGCCTGGATATGGACCGCTTCCACGAGTTGATTGGGAAATGCACCGTGGGTACCGATGTCGTCTCAGGCAGGGAGTACGATGTCCTTGACAAACTGGAGGTGCCGGCCAAAACGGCACTGGTCCTGGAACTGAAATAAAATCCTTTAAGATCACGCAATGAAAAGACTCAGCCTGACGACCCTGTGTATTTGGTTCGGGATCATGGCAGCCGCAGCGCAGATCGTTACCAGCGACCCCGGCCTGCCCACGATCAACGATGCGGTGACGGTATATTTCGATGCCACGAAGGGGACCGGGGGACTGAAGGGGTATACGGGGGATGTATACGCCCACACCGGCGTACTGACAATGGAAAGCAGGACTACGTCGGACTGGAAGTATGTCAAGACAGACTGGGGGCAGAATACACCGGATACCAAGCTGACCCGGATATCGGAGGACTATTATTCCCTCGAGATCAACCCGGATATCCGGACCTATTACGGGGTCGCCGCCGGAGATACCGTTACCCACCTGGCATTTGTGTTCCGAAGCGGAGAGCCCATTACGGGCTCCTCCAGTTATTACGAGGGGAAGGATGACGGGGGACTGGACATTTTCCTGGAGGTATTCGAGGAGGGATTGAAACTGTCCATAATGAACCCTGCATCCTCCTCCCTGGTCGTAGACCCGGGCGATACCATACCCTTGCTCGCCTCCGCATCCCTTGCCGATTCCATTTCCCTGTATATCAACCAACAGTACGTTAAAACCAGCGACAGCAAGGATTCCCTTGAGCATACGATCATTGCCGGCGCATACGGAGACAACCGGGTCCGCGTGGTTGCTTACGGTGAATCCGAACACGTTGCAGACTCTTTTTTCTTCTACGTCCGCAAACCCATCGTTGAGGAGGCGCTCCGCGTGGGACTGAAAGACGGCATCAACTACACCAGCGATACATCCGTCGCCTTGGTACTGTATGCCCCGCTTAAGGAAAGCGTTTTCGTGATCGGGGAATTCACCCGCTGGTCTCCTTCCGAGGACGGGGCCATGAAGATCACCCCCGACGGGCAGAGGTTCTGGAAGGAGTTCGGATCGCTGGAGCCAGGCCGGGAATACACCTTCCAGTACCTGGTCGACGGGGACATCCGCATCGCCGATCCCTATGCAGATAAATTCCTGGACCCCTGGAACGACAAGTACATCCCCGAGGAAACCTATCCCGGCCTGATCCCTTATCCCGCCGGAAAGACCGTACAAATGGTTTCCGTTCTGCAGACCGCGCAGGTACCTTACGAATGGAAGCATACGGATTTTACTCCGCCCGACCGTAACCGGCTGGTCATCTACGAACTACTGCTGAGGGATTTCCTCGAAGCGCATGATTTCAAAACGCTGACCGATACACTGGACTACCTGAACAGCCTGGGGGTGAGCGCCATCGAGCTCATGCCCTTCAACGAATTCGACGGGAACATTAGCTGGGGCTACAACCCGGCCTTCTATTTCGCACCGGACAAATACTACGGCCCGAAGAACACCCTGAAGGCCTTCATCGATTCCTGCCACGCAAGGGGGATCGCCGTTATACAGGACATGGTTCTTAACCACAGCTTCGGGCAGAACTCCTTCGTACGGCTTTACATGGATAACCAGACTGGGAGGCCGACGGCGGAAAATCCCTGGTTCAACGAAAACTCCCCCAACCCGGTGTATAACTGGGGATATGATTTCAACCACGAAAGCCAGGCGACCCGGGATTTCGTGGACCGCGTGAACCGTTACTGGATGACGGAGTACCGGGTAGACGGGTTCCGGTTCGACTTTACCAAAGGTTTCACCAATACCCCGGGAGAGGGCTGGGATTACGACTCCTCCAGGATCTCCATCCTCAAACGCATGGCGGATACAATCTGGAGCACAAACCCGGATGCCTACGTGATCCTTGAACACTTCACGGACAATGAAGAGGAAAAGGAGCTGAGCGATTACGGCATGCTGGTCTGGGGAAACATGAACCATGAATTCGCCGAAGCCATCATGGGTTATGCTTCGGACTTTAGCTGGGCCAGTTCGCTGGAACGCGGCTGGACAGATCCCCACATGGTTGCCTATATGGAAAGCCACGACGAGGAAAGGATACAGTACAAGGCCAAGACCTGGGGGGTTTCGATTTCCGGCTACAACGTAAAGGATTTCATAACCCGGATGGAGCGCGGGGGACTTACCGCGGTGTTTTACCTGGCCATTCCCGGTCCGAAAATGATCTGGCAGTTCGGAGAGATCGGGTACAGTATATCGATCGGGGATGAATCCGTGCGGACCGATCCGAAACCCATATTGTGGGACCTTTACATGGACCGCAGAAGGCAGCGGCTATACCAGATCAACCGGACCATGATGAAGCTCCGCGATGAGTACCCCGTTTTCCGTACCGGGGATTACGATTACGAACTGTCCTCCTACCAGAAGCGCCTCAACCTGAACCACCCCGAAATGAACGTAACCCTGATCGGGAACTTCGGCACTACAAAGGCAAAGATCGATCCCCAATTCCAGTCCCCCGGCACCTGGTACGAATATTTCTCGGGACTGATCCAGGAGGTTGCGGATGTCCACGATTCCATCCTGCTGCGGCCCGGGGAATACCACCTGTACACGGACCAGCAACTCGAGCCGCCCGACATCATTACACCGGTGTTTAACCTTCCCGGCCGGGAAGATCATGTATCCCTGAACGCTTACCCCAATCCCGCAAGCGAGGTCCTCTACCTGGAGATTGCCGCCGGCCGGTCCATGAAAATGGATGTCCGGATCCATGATATCCGGGGCCGCCTAATACGGAAATGGACGAAAGTCCCCATTCAGCCGGGCGGAAACATGTTATTATGGGACGGCCGTACGGATGAAGGAATCCGGGTTCCACCGGGTATCTACATCGTGCAGGCAACCGGGGAGGATGCTTCCCATACGGCCAGGATCGTGGTGCAATAAAAACAGGGTGTTTAAATCCCCGGGCTATTTGATCAGGACCCGGTATTCCCATCCTTCCAGCTGCAGGGAATCCTGCAGGGGAAGCTGAAAAGGCTGCCCGTTGAAAACATCGGTATATTCGCCTTCCATTCCACTGAAAACGGGTTTGATCTTTAGCTTTTTCCTGCTCAGGTTGAGCAGGGTGAGCACACGGTTGTCGTCTTTCTCCCTGGCGAAGGCAAATACGGACCTGGGGCGTGAGGTTTTGATCTCCTGGAAGGATCCCCCGAATTCGCCGTTCCAGAGGGCCGGGTTTTCCTTCTTCATCCGGATCAGGGTTTTATACAGGTTTGTTATTTCACAATCCTTCCATTCGATCGGGTCGCGGGTAAAGAACTCCAGCCGCTTGTCGAGGCACGCCTCCTGCCCGTTGTAGAGCAGCGGAACTCCGGGCATGGTGAACATGAATGCGGCCATGGCCCCGTGGGCATTACCCATCCGCTCCGCGATGGTCCCCTGCCAGGAATTCTCGTCGTGGTTCGAAAGGAACCTCAGCCGGTAAACGTTTACCGGATAGATCGAATCCTCTTTCGTAAAATATCTGCGAAGTGCCTTTACATTCTTTTTACCCTGGGCCACCTGGTTCATCAGGTGGTGCAGTTCCCATGCATAGTTCATATCGAATCCCTTTTCCAGGAAATAGGTCTGCTCCTCGTTTTCGGCGAGCATCAGGACCGGCCGTATTGAGTCGAGCTCTATACGGGCCCGCTCCCAGAATTCCTTGGGGGTCTTATGTGGATGGTCCACGCGGAAGCCGTCCACGCCCAGCTCCACCCAGAACTTCAGGGCCTCCAGCATGGCATCCTGCATCTCGGTGTTCGACCAGTCCAGCTGTATCACGTCGGTCCAGTCGGTACCCAGCGGCGGGATGAAGTTCCCCTCCTCATCCTTCATGTACCAGTCCGGATGCTCCTCTGCCCAGGGATGGTCCCATGCCGTATGATTGGGCACCCAGTCGAGCAGAACGTACATTCCCATCTCATGGACCTTTTCCAGCAAGGAAAGGAAGTCGTCCATGCTCCCGAACTCAGGGTTCACGTCCATGTAGTCCATCGCGGAATAATAGCTGCCCAGCTCGCCTTTCCTGTTTTCTATCCCGATGGGATGGATGGGCATGAACCAGAGAACCTCTACGCCGAGTTCGCCCAGGCGGGGAAGGTGTCCTGCGAAAGCGTTGAAGGTGCCCTCTTTGGTGTATTGCCTTACGTTGACCTCGTAGAGGGTTACGTTTTTCGACCAGTCCGGGTGGATCACCTCGGAGGTGAATGTTTTTTCGTCTATGGATACAGGGCTTGTTTTACGTTTGCAGCCTGCCAGGAAAAGCAATCCGGCAAGGATCAGGACCGCGGCAATGATCAGTATTTTTCCCATGGTTGTATTATGATTTTCGATGAACGATCCGCTTACTACCTTTTTGAACCGTGTATTTTTCCCGGTACACCATAACGTCCAGGTCTGTATCCGAAAGGTTGGTTATTTCAACCTCCCCTGTATCCACCCTTATATTCATTAAATTCCCCCTCACCCGTACATGGAAGGAATAGGTCTTCCAGTTCGGTGGTATGAGCGGGTTGAAATGGACCATCCCGTTGCGGATCCTCATGCCGCCGAATCCCTCCACGATGGATAGCCAGGTTCCCGCCATGCTTGTAATATGGAGCCCCTCATCCACCTCCTTGTTGTAATCATCCAGGTCAAGCCTGGCGGTTCGCAGGTAAAGATCATAGGCTTTGGATATGTCGCCGATGGCCGAAGCAAGTATGGAATGAACACAGGGGGACAGGGAAGATTCGTGTACGGTCCACTGCTCATAGAATTCAAAGTTCCTGCGGATCGTATCCACATCGTAGCGGTGCTCCAGGAAATACAGGCCCTGCAGAACATCGGCCTGCTTGATGAAGCGGGACCGGAGGATGCGGTCCCAGGACCAGTATTGGTTCAGGGGCCTTCTGGCAGGATCCAATTCGTCAACCGTCGTGGGATCCTTGTCGAGAAATCCGTCCTGCTGCAGGAAGACGCCGTGTTCTTCCGAAACCGGGTAGTGCATTCGGGCGATGATGTCTTTCCAGCGTTTTGCTTCCTCGTCTTCCCGGAAACGGATTTTTTCCGAGAGTTTTTCATATGCCTCTTGATCCGTCCGCTTTACCCATTCGATGGCATTGAGCGTGTATTCCAGGGTCCAGGTGGCGATGGTATTGGTATACCAGTTGTTGTTGACGTTGTTTTCGTATTCGTTCGGTCCCGTGACCCCCAGCATCACGTATTTTTTTAGCCTGGGGGAAAAATTCACGCGCTGGGACCAGAACCGGGAGATGGCGATCAGGACTTCGAGTCCCGCTTCAACCAGGTAGGCCTCATCCCCGGTATGCCGGATGTAATTGAATATCGCAAAGGCAACGGCCCCGTTCCGGTGGATCTCCTCGAAGGTTATTTCCCATTCGTTATGGCACTCCTCACCGTTCATGGTCACCATGGGGTACAGGGCGGCACCTTCGCTGAAACCCAGTTTGGCTGCATTTTCGATGGCCTTCCCAAGATGCTTGTAGCGGTAGAGCAAGAGGTTTCTTGAAATCTGGGGATTGGCAGTGGACAGGTAGAACGGGAGTGCGAAGGCTTCGGTATCCCAGTAGGTGCTTCCCCCGTATTTTTCTCCGGTAAAACCCTTGGGACCGATGTTCAGTCTTTCGTCCTCGCCGGTGTAAGTCTGGTTCAGTTGGAAAATGTTGAAACGGATACCCTGCTGGGCCGCCTTATCCCCTTGGATGACAATATCGCTTTCGTTCCATTTGGTCATCCATGCAGACTGGTGTTCCCGGAACAATGCTTCGAACCCGGTGTCGTATGCTTCCTTAAGATAGGTACCTGCCTGTTCGGGGAGTTTTTCTTCCGGGTAATCCAGGGTGGACAGGTTCACTGCGTATTTGAAGAGGTCCAGCGTGTCGCCTTTCTGCACCTTGCATGTGCATTCGTTGCCAACGTATTCGGATTCATTTATAATCCGCACATCCCCGCGGCAGGCCTCGCCGTTCTTTTGAAGGTTAAACCTCATGCCCGTATATACCTGGAAATCCAATTTTTTGGTCTTGCCGATGATATGGGCTTCTCCTTTTCCGGCATCCCGGAGGACCTCCACCCAGAATTTCTCGTTGTAGTTCGCATCCTCGTTCCTTACATCGAGGTCGATGTGCGGTGTCATTGATATTATGCCGCTGAAATTCAGCGCTTTGACGGAATACTGAATGGCTCCCGTATGGGTGCGTACCAGGCTCAGAAAACGCCTGGTGCGGACTTCAACCTTCTCTCCTCCCGGTGTTTCCGCTACGAACTGCCGGGTCAGGAGTCCCCGTTTCATATCCAGCTCCCTGCGAAAGGAGATTACCCGGCATTCGGCCAGGTCAAGCACCTGCGCGTTAACCGTCACGTATATGCCGATCCAGTTTGCGGCATTCAACACCTTGGCGAAGTATTCGGGGTACCCGTTCTTCCACCAACCCACCCGGGTTTTATCGGGATAATAGACACCGGCTACGTAGGATCCCTGGAGGCTGTCGCCCGAATAGAATTCCTCGAAATTCGCACGCTGTCCCAGTTTTCCGTTACCGATGGAGAATATGCTTTCCGCGGCCCGGTTTTTTTCGGGATCAAAGCCTTCTTCAACGATCAGCCAGTCTTGTACCAGGAATAGAGGATTCATTTGAGAACACCATTTAAGTGGTTTTGGAATATTGTTGCTGCTCGTCAACATCCCTGACGAACAGTATCATAACCGCTGCAACCAGCATGGATATTCCCCCGGTTAACAGGGCGAATATCGGCTGTCCACCGAAAAAATTCTTCACCATGAAACCCAGTACGCTTGCAGCCATAATCTGTGGGATCACAATGAAAAAATTAAAGATTCCCATATAAGTGCCCATCTTATTTCCGGGCAGGGATCCTGTCAGTATGGCGTACGGCATGGCCAGGATACTTGCCCATGCAAGTCCCACGCCCAGCATGGGAATAATAAGCAGTCGCGGATTGCCGATCAGGTAAATGGAGATCAGTCCCACACCCCCGGCAATCAGTGCGATCATATGGGTCACCCTGCGATTCGTATACCTGGCCAGCACGGGCAGCCCGAATGCCACGACCGCTGCAAACCCGTTGTATACTGCGAACAGGATCCCGACCCAGTTGGCCCCCTCGTTGTACAGGGCGGAGGTTGTATCGCTGGTACCATAAATATGGCTTGTGCCCCCCGCTGTGGTGTAGATCCACATGGCAAACAGGGCAAACCAGCTGAAAAACTGGACCACCGCAAGCTGGACCATGGTAACCGGCATGTTGAAAAGATCCGTCATGACCACGACGAGCCCGCTTTTTCCGCCAC
>CAZNQG010000056.1:0-21968 GCA_964575235.1 uncultured Bacteroides sp. | reverse complement strand
GGATATAGAAGATAAATCTGGAGTTCGGAAAACAATTCCTCCCCTTCCGGCCCGATTCCCGTGATGTTATTTGCGCTTATTTCGTCCATTGCCTCGAGAAGGGTGCCGCTGAGGCCGTATTCCTGCCAGCCACGGATCCTGTATTTGTCCGCGATGACTTCCATGGTTTCGTCTGCACTGACGAGGTATTCCATAAGGTTATCCAGCTTTTGTTGCAGTATGGGATCCCTGGAAAGGGCCGGATCGTTTTTCAGATTCCGCAGGATCGTATACGTTTCCAGGTAGGTGGAGTTAAACCTGCCGATCCCTTCCGACCTTCCCGATTTGTGGAAGGATTCAGAAGGAAGGTCGTTTATGTAGAAGGAATGAACGGAATTTTCAAGCCGGAGGATTTTCTGCTCGATGGACCCGATATCCCGGTTTACATGCTGGGAACGGATCAGGTTATCGACCAGGCTCAGCAGGATGAACCCGGCCAGCAGCCAGAACAGTACGGAACAGACCAGAAGAAGGAAAAACCGGGACCGTATGGAGATGTTATTCAGGTTCATCGCTTAAAATAGGCCTGGAATTTTTTTTCAAAACGGCTGGCAAACGGGCCCAGAATGGATTCATGTACCCCCAGGACCAGGCAGGCTCCCTGGTTCATGCTATCCAGGAACAATTTAAATACTTTGTTCTGCAATTCATAATTAAAATAAATGATCACGTTCCGGCATACGATCAGGTCATAGGCT
The DNA here is from genome assembly GCA_964575235.1 of uncultured Bacteroides sp. GTDB lineage: Bacteria > Bacteroidota > Bacteroidia > Bacteroidales > SM23-62 > SM23-62. Next base: position 21,231 of record CAZNQG010000056.1, on the reverse strand, counting down.
TCATCGAATGGATTCGAATCCCTCACCAGGTCCTGCCTCTTGTAAACCGGTTTGTCCAGGAGCTGGTTGTTCATGCGTATGTTGTCCCTGGTCTTGTCGACATGGAAATATTTGGAGTAAGGCACGTCAAAATAAGTGTTGCTGTCCCTCGGATTCTCCCGGATCACCGTATCAAAATTATCCAGGTATCCTTCGTTGAAGCGGTACTTGTAGACCCCTGCCCGGGCCACTTCGAGCACATCCCCGTTGATATCGGTGGCGAATATCTTCGATTTTTGCAGCAGCCCGATTTCGTTCAGCAGGATCATCATGGAAAAAACCTCCTGGCCGGTCGAACAGCCCGGGTGCCAGATGTTGATGCGCGGAAGGTTCTGGTAAAGGGGCATGATATCGTAGCGAAGCGAATGCCAGATGGTGGGATCCCTGAACAGCTCGGTGGTGTTGACCGTGATTTCCTTCACGACCTTCTCGAGGAAAGCCCGGTCTTCCTTTATTTTATGGAGCACGGTTTCCGGTGTGAGATCATGGTCAAGGAGTATTTTCGATAACCGGCGTTTCAGCGACTTATCGGAATAATCCGTGAAATCATAATCGGATAGCGTTTTCACCGTCTCGATGAACGCCCTTATTTCGTGGTTTTCAATTTCCATCCCGGCTGGCTGCCAAATTACAACAAGCCAATATAGTGATTATGAGTAAGATTTGGAAGTGGTCAGATACAGCTTTTTTATCTATCTTTAGCGCTGTATAATACCTGTTATACCCGCGGTTAAACCGGCGGCTGCGAGTTGATGGCCCGGGCGATGCAGGAGGGATCAAGATTAAAATCAGTTCAGATGAAATTTGGAGTTGTCATCTATCCCGGATCGAACTGCGATCACGATATGATCTATGTCCTGCGTGATCTCATGGAACAGGAAGTCAGGGAGCTCTGGCACAAGGATACAGACCTGCAGGGGGTAGATGCCATCATACTCCCGGGCGGATTTTCCTATGGCGACTATCTGCGTTCCGGTGCCATAGCCAGGTTTTCACCCATCATGGAGAATGTAATCCGTTTTGCGAACCAGGGAGGATTTGTATTCGGGGTCTGCAACGGATTCCAGATCCTTTGCGAGGCCGGGCTTCTACCCGGAGCGCTTCTCCATAACCAGAACCAGAAGTTCATTTGCCGCAACGTCTTTATAAAGCCGGATAACGATCAAACCATTATTACCTCTCTGCTGGACAAGAATACTGCGTATAAGATCCCGATAGCCCACGGGGAAGGCAGGTATTATGCGGACGACGAAACCCTGAAAAGAATGAGGCTGAACGACCGGATTCTTTTCCGTTACTGCGATGAAAACGGGGTCGTCTCCGAAGAAGCCAATCCGAACGGAAGCATCGAAAACATTGCCGGAGTCTGTAATGAGACCAGGAATGTATTTGGTATGATGCCCCACCCCGAACGGGCGGCCGATCTGGAATTGGGAAACGTCGACGGAAGAGCCATTTTTGAATCCATCCTTTCCATGATCCAGGTTTAACCGGAAACCGGCAAGCCCGGAAGAATTCCCCCGATCTTAAATGAATCCAAAGGTCAAGGCACATCTCGCGCTGGTCGGCGCAAACCTGATATACGGCGTGAATTACGCCATCGCCAAGCAGGTCATGCCCGGTTACCTCCCGCCGTTTGCCCTGGTCTTTGCACGGATCTCGGGCGCCTGCATTCTGTTCTGGGTGCTGGGGATCTTCCTCCCCGCAGAAAGGATCAGGCGTAACGACCTGCCCCGACTCCTGGTTGCGACCATCTTCGGGGCTGCCGTGAACCAGTCGCTTTTCCTGAACGGGCTGAACCTGACCAGCCCCATCGATGCAGCGATCATCATGACCGCAACCCCCATCCTGGTGCTGGTCGTTGCACGCTTGATCTTGAAGGAACCCGTTACCCTGGTAAAGGTTATTGGCATTGCAGCCGGGGCGACCGGGGCCCTTCTCCTGATCACCTACGGGGGGAATGTTGAGTTCGGCAGGAACCATATGCTCGGAAACTCCATGATCGTTGCCACCGCGACTTCCTACGCGATCTTCCTGGTGATCATCAAACCCCTTATGAAGACCTACCATCCGGTAACCCTGATGAAATGGATTTTCCTTTTCGGGCTTCTGCTGGTCAGCGGACCCGGTTTACCTGCCTTCCTGAAGGTGGAATGGAACCTCCTGCCGGGGAATATATTGCTTTCGGTCCTTTACGTAGTGGTCGGGACAACCTTTTTTGCTTACCTGTTGAATGTTTACAGCCTGAAAACGGTAAAACCCATCACGGTGAGCATCTACATCTATTCCCAGCCCGTCATCGCATCGGTCGTGGCCATGATCCTGGGACAGGACGTGATCACGCTTGTAAAGGTGGTTTCCGCTATCCTGGTATTCACGGGAGTGTATTTCGTAAGTTATTCCAGCAGCAGGACGGGGAAGCGCTCTTCCATCCGCTGATTGCCGGAACACCCTTTTACCGGTGATGCATCCCTTCAAGTGGCAAGGCTGTATGTTGCACCCCTTTCGTTCAGGTCCATCCGGATCACATCCAGGGCAATGAGTTTCGCCAGGGTTTCCTCGGCCTGTCTGCGTGAGATTTTCCCGATCCTGCAAAATGCAGAAATGCTGATTTCCCCATTCGATCCCAGGTAATCCAGCAGGATTTGCTCGGTCCGGCTGTATTCGATGAAAATACCTTTTTTTCGCTTGTCCTTCTTCCAGACCTTCAAAAGGACCGTATTGGCAAGGATGTTCTGGTCCCCGACCCGGACGTAGGCCAGCCAGCGGTTATCCTCCGAAAGGGCCAGGCAGGGCCTTCGCTCGACGGGTTCAATATCCACTTCCAGGACGGTCTTTCCGAGAACGGTCCATTTCCGGGTCTGGAAACCCGGCTCGGGCCTGCAATACATCTGGGCAGCGGCTTCGATCATATGGTATTCCTCTTCCGAACGGACACCCGCGATCTTCCCGTTATCTTTTACACCGATCAGCAGTTTACCTCCATCGGTGTTGGCAAAGGCAGAAAGCGTCCGGGCAATCTTGCGGGCGTCGTTGATCTCGAACTTGAAATCCAGCTGCTGATTTTCGCCCTGGGCTATTAAATCATGGATATACCTGTTCATTTTGCGGGGGACGGGTTAAAGGAATACGCTAAATAAAATTAGAAAATTATGAAGGAGAATTATTAAATTGGATTCAAAATCTGGAACCAAAAACCGAAACAAAATGGATAAAAAAAATCATTACCCCCCTTCAAGCAGCATTACCAGGAGATCCTTTTTGGCCACATCGGCCGCCGCCACGGCCGGGTTTACGATTTTGCCTGCAAAGGTTGTCGCTGGACTGGGTCACCGGGCCCCCAGCGATAAGCTCAACATTGCCGGTGTTGGTATAGGAGGAAGGGGCGGTGGGGTCATCAAAGGCTTGCACAGCGAAAACATTGTGGCTCTCTGCGACGTGGACTGGAAGTATGCAGCCAAAAACTTTGCAGAATTTCCGGAGGCCAGGAAGTTCTGGGACTGGAGGGTAATGCTGGATAAAATGGAAGACTCCATAGACGCGGTCGTGGTAGGCACGCCGGACCACTCACATGCGATCGTTTCGATCCATGCCATGAAACTCGGGAAGCACGTCTACTGTGAAAAACCCCTTACCCACTCGGTCTGGGAATCGCGTGAAATGACCCGGGTTGCCAGGGAATATAAGGTAGCGACCCAAATGGGGAACCAGGGAAACTCGGGGGAAGGAATCCGGCAGATCTGCGAATGGATATGGAACGGGGCCATCGGGGAGGTCCGTGAAGTGCACGCCTGGACCGACCGGCCGATCTGGCCGCAGGGACTCGAACGGCCGGCGAAGGGGGAATGGCCGCCGGATACGCTGAACTGGGACCTGTTCATAGGCCCGGCGCAAATGAAACCGTACCACAGCATTCTGCACCCCTGGAACTGGCGTGGATGGTGGGATTACGGTACGGGGGCACTGGGCGATATGGCCTGTCACATCCTGGACCCGATCTTTAAGGCCCTCCGGCTGGAATACCCCAGCAAGGTGCAGGGAAGCTCAACCCCGTTCAATACCGAATCCGCCCCCGTTGCCGAGGTGGTTAAATTCACCTTCCCGGCCAGGAAAAAATACGGGAAGGTAAAAATGCCCGAAGTGGAAGTTACCTGGTGGGACGGAGGCTTGTTGCCGCCAAGGCCGGAAGACCACCCAGCAGGCGAGATCCTGGGGAGGGACCATAACGGAGGGTGTATGTTCATCGGTACCAAGGGTAAACTCATGTGCGGAACCTATGCACGTAATCCCTTCCTGCTGCCGGAATCCCTTGACGCATCCTACCAGAGACCCGCACCCAGCCTCAGGAGGATAGGTAACGGGCAGGAAGAGGACCATTTTATGGACTGGGTGAGGGCCTGCAAGGAAAGTCCGGAAAACCGGCTGGAGGCCAGTTCCAATTTCGCATATGCGGGTCCCCTGAACGAAATGGTCGTCATGGGGGTAGTGGCCGTACGTTTGCAGGACCTGAAAAAGGAACTCCACTGGGACGGAAAGAACATGCAATTCACGAACATCGGTGAAAACGATACGATCCGGATCCTGACGTCTTCGAAGTTCGCGGTCATAGACGGGGATCCGAAGTTCGATTTTCAGTATACCGATGCCATCAACGCCGGGGCGTTTGCCGGTGAACTGATCAAACATACCTACCGGAAAGGCTGGACCTTGTAACATCTGGCGTTCCCGGGACACAACGGCGGGTCCTGCTCAACCGTGCCGGGATCCCTGCGGGCTTGATATCCTATTCGTAACGCAGGATTTCAGCCGGGTTGCGGTTGGCTGACCGGACGGCGTGAAAACTAACCGTCAGGAATGCGATTCCCAGGGCAAGGACCCCGGCAAGGATGAAGATCCAGAACGTTACCCCGGTCTTGTAGGCGAAGTTATTCAGCCATCGGTTCATGGCCCATAACGAAATGGGAATGGAGATCAGGATGGACAACAGTATCAGCCTGTTGAACCCGGAAAAGACCAGCAGAACGATTCGTTGTATGGAAGCCCCGTTAACCTTCCGGATGCCGATTTCCTTGGTTTTCTGCTCGGCCATGTAGGCGGCCAGCCCGAAAAGGCCCACGCAGGCTATGATGATCGCCAGCAGGGTGAAAATGCTGAAAAGGGTTCCGGAGGTCCGGTCGTTCGAATACATCTCCCCGATGTTGTCTTCCAGAAAGTAATACTTAAAAGGCCTTTCGGGGTAGAATTCAATCCATTTCTTCTCGAGTTCGTCAACGGCCATGGTTAAATCCCGTGTATTTATCCGTATGTATAACAGCCTGGTGAAAGGTCCATTCGGTCCCCCGGTACTCTGAATCACGAAAGAGTTCATGTTATCGTGGAGTGAGGTATAATGAAAATCCCCGACCACACCGATGACTGTCCATTCTCTGAGCTCGGTACCGTCTTCGGTTTGCTGCGGTTCGATCAGTTTCGCCCCGATGGGCTCTGCCAGGTTGAAGTCACTCACCGCCTTCTGGTTGATCAGAACGTTCAGGCTGTCGTTATAATCCCGTTTAAATCCGCGTCCCTGGAGGAGCCGGATCCTCATGGTGCTCAGGAAATCCTCATCTACCGTCATGAAACGGCTGGTGATTACTTCCGAACCATATTTTTCTATCTGGATCATGTACCCGGCGTAATAACCCCCGGTGATTTCCGTTCCGGATGCACCGGTCCCTTCGATCCACGGGAACTTCTCGATTTCCTGCTTGAAAGGCTCCCTCTGTTCGGGAGGAACAGCCCCTTCAACCACAATCACGTTTTGACGGTCGAATCCCATATCGGTACGGAGCAGATAATTGAGCTGTCTGTAAACCAGCAGGGTAAAGGAGATCAGGAATACCGAAACGGTGAATTGCAGGACCACCAGAACATTCCGGACGATACGACCGCCCGGGGAGGCTGTGAATTTACCCTTGAGGACTTGCGTGGGACTGAAGGCGGACAGGACAAGGGCAGGGAAGGAACCGGAAGCCAGTCCGACGAACAGGGTGAACCCGAGAAGGACCGGCAGGGTAAAGGAATCCAGGAAATCGATGGATAGATTTCGCCTGGCCAGATGGTTGAAGGAAGGAAGCATCAGCTCGGCCAGCAGTACGGCAATGATCATGCTGATCAGGGTGATCAGGATGGATTCGGCCAGGAACTGCCGAATGAGGAGTCCCCGGTCCGATCCCACAACCTTTCTCATTCCCACTTCCTTAGCCCGTTCGGTTGACCTGGCCGTGGAAAGGTTCATGAAATTGATGCAGGCAAGGATGAGAATGAAAATGGCAATGGAAATGCTGATCAGTACATAGTTATAGTTCCCGTTCGGCTTCAGTTCCCCTTCCATGTTTGAATGAAGGTGAATGTCACGGAGCGGCTGCAGAAAATAATCGTATCCGTTCCCGGCGGCGATGTAATCATCGTACGGAACTCCCATGGTGGCCTGTATCTGCCCGGCCCCATAGGTCCGGATCAGTTCCGGCATGCGGTCTTCGATCATACCGGCAAGGTCCGGATCGGAAAGGCGTATGTAGGTGAGGGTTGAAAATGTAACGTAGCTGGGCTGGTTTAAGAATCCCATCAGTTTCAGCGAGGAGACGATGTCGAATTTCAGGTGGGTATTTTCCGGCAGGTCTTCAAACACCCCGGCAACCATAATTTCCTGGAAACCCACAACGTTCAGGCTTTTTCCCACGGCTTCATCCCCACCGAAATATTTTCTTGCGGTGCTCTCCGATAGGAGGACCTCGTTGGGATCCCTGAGCACCTTATCCGGATCACCCATGAGGAGCCGGATGCTGAAGAAATTGAACAGGTTGCTGTCGGCTGCAACGACATGGGGTTCGTTGAAGGATTTTTCACCGATCCGGAACGTTACCTCTCCCGGGAACCTCAGGATCCTTGTGCAGGCCTCCACTTCCGGAAAATCCTGTAACATGGTGGGCCCGACGCTGTGTGGGATGATGGGGTATTTGACCTGTGCGTCCGGGTAGATCCGGTTCAGGGCAACCCTGAAAATGTATTTTTCTCCCTCACGGTAACGGTCGTAGGAGAATTCGTTCCGTACGTACAGAAGGATCACGAAGACACAGGCCAGTCCTACGGAAAGCCCCAGAATGTTGATAAAGGAAAACAGGCGGTTCCTGTTGATATTGCGCAGGGCAATAAGCAAAAAACTCCGAAACATGTTGAATCTGATTAGGTATCCATATGCAATATAAATAAAAAAACCGTTGGGTCGGATTTCAGACAATTCAAAGATTATTATACCCGGAGGGATTAAACCCTCCGGGCCCTGAGAAGTCAAACTTTATTTAGTATGCTGGAAAATCGTTCATATTTGACATATAAATTTATCTTTACGTGCTTAATTATTTGCCAGATTTGCATGTTTGGGTTCTGTTAATTCGTTCCAATGAGAAAAATTGACCGCCGGATCGTCGTCGTTGCAGCGTTTGTTATTATCGTGGGACTGGCCTACGGGTTGATGCGGTTCCTGGCGCTGCAGAGGGAAGACCTCAGGAGCGTTCCACCCGTCGAGGCCAAGAGGTACGTCCGCGCCAGGGAAATAAAATACGGGAAGGTCATTTCCCCCGTTTCCGCACCGGGAAGGCTGACATCGGTTGCCGAAGTGGACATCGTTGCTGAGGCCGCCGGACGGATACAGCCGGGAGATGTATCCCTGAAAAAAGGCAGCCTTTTTTCAGAGGGCGATGTCCTGTTCGTCATTTACCCGGATGAGGCCATCCTTGCCCTTAAGGCAAGCAAAAGCCAGTTCCTGAACACCCTGGCGAACCTGCTGCCCGATATTAGGATTGATTTCCCCCAGTACGAAGAGGAATACCTGGAATTTTTCTCCTCGATTTACCTCGAACGGCCGCTTCCTCCCTTCCCCGATGTCCAGGATGAAAAACTTAAAATCTTCCTGACCAGCCGGAATGTGCTGAGCCAGTACTATACCATCCGCAGGGATGAGCTCCAGCTGAACAGGCGGACCTCCATCGCCCCCTTCTCCGGGACCTTTACCGAGGTAAACCTGGAGGTCGGGTCCTATACCAATGCGGGCGGACGGGTAGCAAAGGCCATCCGCACCGACGTGCTCGAGCTGGAAGTGCCGCTGGACCGGTTCGACGCTGAATGGATCCGGATAGGAAATCCGGTCAGGGTGCATTCCGATCGCAGGGGACTGGTATGGAACGGAACGGTCATCCGTAAGAATCAGTTTGTGGACCCCAATACCCAGTCACAGGGCGTTTTCGTGCTGCTCAGGAACCACAGCTCGCCGACCCTGCTGGCGGGTGAATATTACCGGGCAGAATTCTCCGGGCATCCGGTAGACGGCGTCATGGAAGTCCCCCGCAACATCGTATTCAACACCAACGAAGTATTCGTCATAGTAGACAGCCGGCTGGAAAAAAGGACGATCAATATCGTTAAAGTAAATGAAAAGACCCTGCTGTTCAACGGCCTGGAGGAAGGGGAGATCCTGGTCATGCAGCCCCTCATCAATGTACTGGAAGGAACCCTGGTGGAGCGCCTGGAGGAGGGACAGGCCGTAAATGGACAGGCCATGATCTCCCCGGCCGATACCGGCATGACTGCTCCATCTTCCGATCGGTTAAAAAATAAGGAGGCCAGGAGGAAGAGCAGGAAAAAAACTGGACGAAACCCATCAGAATCAGTCCCCGGAAGATGAGAAAAACCCTTGAGAAGTTTGTTCAGTACCCCATTTATGCCAACCTGGTTATTCTTTTTATCGTTCTGGGAGGTGTATATTCTTATGTTCATCTGAAAAAATCCTTCTTCCCGGAAACCGAAAGCCGTTTCATCACGATCTCCGTTTTTTACCCCGGGGCCTCCCCGGTAGAAATGGAAGAAGGCGTCACCTCGCGGATCGAGGAAGCCGTCAGGGGACTCATCGGCATCAAGGAGATCACCTCGACCTCGGTGGAGAACATGTCCTCGGTATCGATCGAGACCACGGGAGAATATGACATTGACGAAGTGCTGATCGAGGTCAAAAATGCGGTAGACGGGATTTCTTCCCTTCCTTCCGCCGCCGAAAGGCCGATTGTTTCAAAACGCAGGTCCAGGGCATCTGCACTGTTCATGAGCCTGACCCCGGTTGAAGGTGCAGACGTCGACCTGATGACCCTTAAATCCTATGCACAGCGGATCGAAGAGGACTTTTTCAATTCCGGCGTCATGAGCCAGATCGATCTCAGGGGATATCCACAACCGGAAATATCGGTGGAGGCCCGGGAAGAAGTATTACTCCGGTATAACCTGACCTTCGACGACATCATCCAGGCCATCCAGGCAAATAACCAGGACGTATCCGGAGGGGAAATAAAATCCGACGACGAGGAGCTCCTGATCCGGCTGCGCTCCCGCTCCACCGATCCCAATAAGATCGGGAACATCATCATACGCGGACAGCCGGACGGGGGATATCTGCGAATACGTGATGTGGCGGAAGTGAAGAAGAAATTTGCCGACACATCCCAAAAATCGTGGATAAATGGACGTAACGCCGTGTGGATACGGGTGGAAAAATTGCCTGAAGAAGACCTTGAAGCGATCACGAAATTTGCCAGGGATTACATGGAGGATTTCAATGCAAGGAATGCAGGAGTCAGGCTGGAAATGGCCCGGGCATTCCTGGACATCCTGGACAGCCGCCTCCAGTTGCTGACCAGGAACGGGCTGGTAGGCCTTTCCCTGGTGATCCTATGCCTTACCATGTTCCTGAGCCTCCGGCTTTCACTCTGGGTAAGCTGGGGCATACCTTTCAGTTTCCTGGCCATGTTCATCTTTGCCTTCTTTTACGGGGTTACCATCAACATGATGTCCCTGATGGGAATGATCCTGGTGATCGGGATCCTGGTGGATGACGGGATAGTGATTGCAGAAAACATTTACCTGCATTTCGAACGGGGGAAAAGTCCCTCGCGCGCAGCCATCGACGGCACCATGGAAGTATATCCGGCGGTGCTGACGTCCATTACCACGACCGTCATTGCCTTTTCGCCACTCCTGTTCCTTGCAGGTACGACCATGGAAGGAATGCTTCATCTTGCCCTTGTGGTTATAGCCAGTCTTGTTTTTTCCCTGGCGGAAGCCTTTTTTGTGCTTCCCGCACATCTGGCCAATCCCCGGGTTCTCAGCCGCAAAAGCCTGCAGGCCAAAATGAAGGGCATCAGGAAGTACTTAGAATGGTTCATAATCTGGCTGCGGGACCGGATTTACCATCACGTGCTGGTATGGTTGATACGATGGAGACATGCCGTCATCGCCATTCCGATCGCCCTGTTCCTGATCACCATCGGGCTTTATCTGGGCGGATATATTAAAAATACGTATTTCCCGTCGGTTGATTTCGACAGTTTCGAGCTGAACGTGGCCTTCACTCCCGGAGACGGTGAAAGACAGACCATCGCATTCCTGAGGCGTTTCGAGAAAGCCATCTGGGAGGTAAACGAAGACCTGAAAAAAGAACTCGGAGAGGAGGAGGACATACTGGAACGCGTTCAAACCAGTGTCGGGTCGGCTTTCAACCGCCAGGAATCCGGGGCCCACGCCGGGAACATCCGGGTGTACCCAAGGGATCTTGAGGGACTTCCCATAGCCGGGTTTGACATAGCCAATATGGTGAGGGAAAAGATCGGACCCGTTCCCGAAGCCATGAAATTTACCGTTGGCGGAAGGAACCGCTGGGGCTCACCGGTTTCCATCGGCCTGATGTCCAAGAATCTGGCCGAACTGGAAGAGGCAAAAAATTATCTGATGTACCGGTTGGGAGGAATGCCCCAACTCAAGGACATCAATGAAAACGTGGCCCTGGGAAAACAGGAGATCCGCCTGGACCTGAAACCCAAGGCCTATTTCCTGGGACTTAATGAACAGTCCATTGCCCGGCAGGTCAGGCAGGGTTTTTACGGCGGACAGGCACAAAGGCTGCAGGAGGGCCGGGACGAACTCCGCGTATGGGTCCGGTACCCGAAAGAGGACAGGCTTACCATCGGGCAGATGGAAAAAATGAGGATCAAGACCCCGGCCGGGATATATCCGCTCAGCGAACTGGCCGATTATCACATGGAACGTGGCCCGGTTGCTATCAACCGGTATAACGGCAACCGGGAGATCCGGGTGGAGGCCGAAACCGTGGATCCATACGCCTCGGTCCCGGAAATCCTTGAAGATATAGATCGTAACATTATGCCGGACCTGCTTTCACAATTTGCCGGCATACGATACATGTACCACGGGCAGCAGCGATACAGCAGGGAGGCAATTTTAAAGGTATATAAATACTTCAGCGTGGCCTTTATCATCATTGTTCTGTTGCTTATTCTGCATTTCCGCAGCATAAACCAGACCCTGATCATCATCGCCTTGATCCCTCTTTCCATGCTCGGGGTGTTCTGGGGACACGGGATCCACGGTAAACCCCTGTCCCTGATGAGCCTCTGGGGAATGGTTGCCCTGACCGGGGTTATCATCAACGATGCCATCGTTTTCCTGGCCAAATACGATGGATTGCTGATGGAAGGCAAAAAGGTCAAAGAGGCGGTCATAGAAGCCGGGAAAATAAGGCTTCGCCCCATCATCCTGACCTCCATCACAACGACCGTCGGGCTTTTCCCGATTATACTGGAGAAAAGCGTCCAGGCCCAGTTCCTCATTCCCATGGCCATCAGCCTTGCCTACGGTGTTGCCATCGGTACGATCTTCATCCTGATATTCTTTCCCATCCTGATCATGCTCCTGAACGACATAAGGGTATACTTCAGGAGATTATGGACGGGGCAAATGCCGGAACGTGAGGACGTGGAAATAGCCGTAATCTATGAACGTAAAAGACAGATGCTCGAGGCTAACGGCAGCATTGAGGCGGATGAAAAACACCATCACTCCGGCGGATAAGCATTCATCAGATGATCCACACGAAGCTAAGATACAACGTTTTCTGCATCCTGCTGGCTTTTGCCATACCGGCCGGGGCCCAGCCCGAAAACCTTACCCTGTCCCGGGCCATTGAAATGGCGTTGGACCACAATTACGGGATACGGATTTCAAGATCGGAGGCGGAAATCGCAGGGATCAACAACAACTGGGGAACGGCGGGCCGGTACCCGGGCATCGGATTCGAGGCCCGTTCTAACAATACCTATAAAATTACGGAGGATGCATTCGACGACCGGCTTTATGGGGGAGTGGGATTGGACTGGATCATCTTTGACGGTTTCCGTGTGCACTTTACGAAGGAAAAGCTCGAGGGACTCGAAGAACTTGCTCACGGACAGCTGGGAGTGGTCGTTGAAAATACCATTGAAGACGTTGTCCTGGCATATTATTATGTCCTGCTTCAACAGGAAAACCTGAAAGTCCTGGAAACCGTCATGAACCTTTCCAAAGACCGGTACGATTATGAAACGGAACGCTACAGCCTGGGGGGGACGGTTACCTACAACGTACTTCAGGCCAAGAACGTCTACCTGAACGACAAGGCCCTGTTCATGACACAGGAGGTGCAGGTACGCAACGCCATGCGCAACCTGAATTTCCTGCTGGGAATCGAACCGGAGATCCAGTGGAATTATCCGGGGCCCTTTGAGCCCGATACCACAGCGTACTTGCTTTCCGACCTGAGCGCCAAGATGCTGGCAGACAACCGGACCCTTCGCAATCAGTACATCAACCTGCAGTTAAAGCAAAAGGACATAGACCTGCAGAAAAGTGCCCTTTACCCCTCGCTGAGCCTGTCCACCGGCCTGGACGAGAACATCGGTTCGGTGCGGTCCATTGGGAGCTCGGACGCCCTGTCGGCCTATGGCAACCTGCGCCTGACCTGGGATATATATACCGGGGGCACACGGAAAAGGGCCGTGGAGATAGCAAGGATCAATGAAGAAATCGCCACGGTAGAGATCGACGAGATGGAACATGCCCTGATGAACGAGTTGCTGAACCTGTATGATTTTTACAGCGTAAGAATCGCCCTGCTCGAGGTGGCCGACGAAAGCCTGGAGGCAGCCGAGCTGAACATGTCCATTGCCGATGAGAAATTCCGTACCGGCGCAATCACCTCCTTCGAGTACCGGGATATCCAGTTGATCTACCTGAATGCAGCACTGCGCAGGCTCGAAGCCATATACAACCTGATCGGCTCCCGGACCGCTCTGACCCGCCTGACCGGCGGATTCCTGACGTATTGATATTTTATATATATTTGCACCGCATTCACATTTTCGCCCAAGCCATACACACACCTAAATCCATGTTTTCCCGGGGATATAGCTCAGTTGGCTAGAGCGCGTGACTGGCAGTCACGAGGTCAGGGGTTCGACTCCCCTTATCTCCACAACATAGAGCGTCCAGCGAGGCGCTTTTTTTACACACACCCACACCCATGCCTTCACGGGGGTATAGCTCAGCCGGCCAGAGCGCGTGGTTCGCAATCACGAGGTCAGGGGTTCGAATCCCCTTACCTCCACTGAAAAATTTGAAGATTAGCGCAACGTCCTGAAAATAAGCTTATTTTCAGGACGTTTTCTTTTCCCACCGATGCAAGAAACCACCTTTTGATGCAGGTTTCGAGTGCTGTTTCGATGTAGGTTTCAAATACTTAAAAAACCTTCACCGAATAAGATAAATTGCACTGATTTTCAGCTTTCATGAGAAGAAACACATTCAAAATTCTGTACTTCCTAAGGAAATCAGAGTCAAAGAAAATCCATGATGATCGGATTTTCATGCGCATCACAGTTAACATTGTTCTTAATTACTTGCCAAAATTGTTATATTCTTCGTTGGAAACAGGTTCATACCAAGTTGCAGCACCTTTACTAAGTTGGGTGCTGATACCTAAATGAACAAACTCCTTTTTTGGTGCAGCACCATGCCAGTGTACAACATTAGGTCTGATTTCGACCACATCACCGGCTTTAAGCAATTGAATGGGTTTCCCTTTTTCCTGATAATATCCTTCGCCCGAAGTGCAAAATAGTAGTTGCCCGCCGGGGTGTGAATGCCAATCAGTTCGGCTTCTCGGAGCGAATGTTACATTATAACTCATGGCATCGAAGTTAGCTCCATCGGTAGTGAGCATCTCCACCCAAGTATCACCCGTAAAATTTTCTGTTACTAATTGACCTTTGGGAAAGATTTCATTTGTTTTCATAGTATTGCTGTTTTTGGTATTACATGACATTAAAATCACTGCTACGCAAGCTGTGATTAATGTTTGCTTCATAGCCAAACTATTTAAGATTATTACGAAAAAAAGACTCCAGCTTATCAAACGGAATCATATCCACTCTATCGTACAAATCAATGTGTCGTGCGCCCGACACAATGTAGAGTTCCTTTGGTTCTGCAGCCATTTTAAAGGCATCTTCGCTGAAATAGCGTGAATGTGCATTTTCACCAATAATAAACAAAATGGGGCGTGGCGAGATTGTATTGATGTAATTCATCAACGGAAAATTCATAAAAGACATATCACTGGTAATCGTAAATGCACCGACAGAATTTGGATGGAATCCACGCTTCATTGCGTAGTATTCAAAAAATTCACTTGTAATCGGGTCAAGTCCGCTGGGGATTTCTTCCTGAGGTTCTGACGGAAACTGCGGAGTTAAGTTTGGTGAACCATTTTCATAATCTCTCCAACGTTGTTCACCAAGTTGCGCGAGATGTTGATTGCGCTGTTCTTCAGACATTTTATCTTCCCAACCGTTGCGTTTTACACGGCTCATATCATACATGCTTGCGGTGGCAACAGCTTTTATACGATGGTCAACCTGTGCTGCTGTAATGGAAAATCCACCACTGCCACATATACCGATAACACCGATTTTGTTTCTATCAACAAATGGACGAGTTCCCAAAAAGTCTACACCGGCACTGAAATCCTCGACAAAAATATCGGGCGATGAAACACGCCTTGGTTCTCCACTACTTTCACCATTAAAGGATTCGTCAAATGAAATCGCCACAAAACCCCGTTCCGCCAAATTCTGAGCATAAATACCTGCTCCCTGCTCTTTTACACCGCCATAAGGTGTACCAACGATAATAGCAGGGTATGTTTTAGATTTATCAAAGCTTTTGGGCAGATACATATGTGCCGCAATGGATATACCGTATTTATTTTTGTATTGTACTGGCTCCATTGAAACCTTGTCGCTTAGGTCAAAGGTTAAATAGATTTCTTTTCCCTGTTTCATTTTTATCGGTTTTTCTTTATTATGCGTTTGAGTAAAAGCTTGTCCCATCAGAAACAGGGACATTGCTGTTATGACTGCGATTTTTTTCATAATTCGTTTAATTTGTTTGGTTAAACTCTATTTTGCATTTTGTAGCACATTGGTAATCATCTCTTTGGTATAGAGTGATTCAGCGCCCAACATCTTAGCAATAACCAATAATTTGTCCACTAAAACAGGAATGTCTTCTTCCGGGATATTCCCTTCTGCTAGTGTTACGGGAGTACCAATTTTCACATACCATGCTTTCAGGGCTACAATGCCCGCATCAGCACCATCGACATTAAAAATGTTTTTTGCAAAACGTTCGAAACGTTCGGGCAAATGTTTCTTTTGCCATTTCATCCATGCAGGAACTACGATAGACAGACCCGCACCGTGCGCAATATTGTATTCAGCCGAAAGAGTATGCTCGATAAAATGGGTGTCGAAGCGATTGTTTTCAACTCCGCAAAAAGTGGTAAAATTCAAGGCTTGTGTAGCAGCCCATGCAAATTCACTCCTTGCTTGGTAGTTGCCAGCATCTTTTAATAATGCTTCGGTTGTACGGATGACGGTTTTGAGAATATTTTCAACGTGTCCGGCAATAAATTCGGGCAAATAGGTTGCCGACAAATACATATCTAAGCTATGTGCAAAAATATCGGCAGCAGAATAAGCCAGATATTCTTTTGTCACGGTCGCTTGCAATTCGGGGTTGATTACCGAAACAGTAGGGAAAGTAGCCGCTCCTGCGAGACTGAATTTTTCTCTGGTTTCGTCTTTGGTAACTACCGAATAATTATTCATTTCGCTACCAGACGCTGCCAGGGTCATGATAGAGAAAATTTTCAGAGCCTTGTTTGGGACTGCTTTATAGGTAAAAAAGTCCCAAACATCTCCTTTGTAAATTGCCCCTGCTGCAATAGCTTTGGAAGTATCTAAAACTGATGCTCCACCAACACCAAGCACGGCTTCAATATCATTACTTTTAGCTAATTCAATTCCTTCATAAACCTTGCTTAATAACGGATTACTCTGCACTCCTCCAAGCTCTGCAAAGCTAATTCCGTTGTCTGTTAGTGATTTGACAACTTTATCAAATAAACCACTTCTCTTTATCCGTTCTGAGCCATAAACTACCAATACCTTTGGCACTCCGTACTCAGAAATATATTTTCCGATGTTTTCTTCTTTTCCTTTGCCGAATTCAATTCTGGTTGGATTGTAATATGTAAATGCTTTCATTGTTTTAATATTTTAGATTATGATTTGCATATCAACCATGCAAATCTCGATAGAAAAAACAGTTAAGAGAATACCCAAATCACTGTATTACTTACCATTATAACCGATTGTTATTTCTGAATAGTTAAATATCAAATCTTGTACCTCCGAGCCATTTTACTATTTCAGGATTGCGGTGGTCAAGGAATAAGCTGTTCGCTGTATCCAATGATTTTATGGCTTTCCCTACAGCTTCTTCATTCATATAAGCGACTGCGGTATCAATCAGGCGATACCCTGCCTGCAAAGCAAAAAGTACACTTTTTTCACATTCCTGATGGTTTGGTATTTGATATACACCAAAACCTAGAATCGGCATTTCTACACCATTATTTAATTTTACACTATGCATAAATTGTATTTTTAATGTTAGAGACCCACTGTAATACTTCGGTATTGTTTTCTTTTACATAAGAACCATTTATTGCAAAAGCATTCAATACTTTAGAACTTGGGGATTTTCTTTGAATGTCAGAATGACTTCGCCCCAAACCCCCGCCTCCATGTGTACAGAAAGGAATTATGGTTTTATCTGTAAAATCGTATTCCGTTAAAAACGTTAACACGGGAGCAGGAAATGTATGCCACCAGTTGGGGTAACCAATAAATATTACCTTGTAATTATCCATATTATTTACCTTCCCTCTCAGCAAGGGTTTGGTCCCAGACTCTATTTCTTGTTTAGCCTGCACCAATAATTCGTTATAGTTGACTGGATAATTAGTTGCTGATTGTATTTTAAAAATATCTCCGCCAATTTGTTTTTGTATTTGTCTGGCTATTTTTCGAGTGTTGCCACTATACGAGAAGTAAGCTACCAGAATTTTTTCTGATTCCGTGGCAGGTTTCACTTTTATCTGATTTCTTGTTACTATCATGCTGCAATTATTTGCTTTGGTGGTTTATTTATTAGGTTATTCTACCAGTTCGAAAATGGCATTTAGAGTTTGAGAGGTCTTGAACAACCTTATACCCCCTTCAATCTTACCAAGTTTGATAAGTCCACCAGCATACTCAAAATCCTTGTAAAAAATAGCCAGATTCCCCCAAGGTGCATAATATGTAACATCACCTATATCGGGGTCACAGCCAGCAGGGGCACCCTGTGTGCTAAGTTTTCGGTTCAGGGTCGACGGCAACATGGAAATGAAATCCTTTGCTGTTGCATTATCATACATGGTTGCCACAACCGATTTATCACCGATGGTTATTTTGAGTTTCATGGTTTTTGAATTATCGTTTTTGTTTGATTTAGCGAGTTATTCACTTAGCAAATTTGACATCAAATACTCTATATGAAATACCCTGATTACTTAAGAAGTTACCATTATTACGTAATCTCATGTAATAGCTATTTTTTTAGAAATGAGTTCTTTACTTTTGCATGAGAAATATAATATTTGTGTGACATGAGTGAAATATCCAGAATTAATACGGTTGCCGAATACAACAATTTGGTAGGGCAAGAAACCTTACATCCACTGGTAAGTGTTATTGATTTTTCGGAGATTGAACCCTTTTATTTCTTTAGAAAGCAAATGGGTGTATATGCCATATTTTTAAAAGAAGCTAAATGCGGAAATATAACTTATGGCTGCAATACTTATGATTACGAGGAAGGCACTTTAATATTTATTGCACCCGGTCAGGTTTATGGTATTGAAGATAACGGTGAAAAACGGAAAGGGCAGGGACATGCTTTAATATTTCACCCTGATTTAATTCATGGTACTTCGTTAGGAAAGAAAATTAAAGATTATACCTTTTTTTCATATGAAGTAAATGAAGCGTTGCACCTTTCAACAAGGGAACGGGCTATTATAAATGACTGTTTCGATAAGATTAGTTATGAATTGGAACATCCCATAGATGCACACAGTAAAACGCTAATCGTGTCGTATGTAGAGTTGTTCCTTAATTACTGCAAACGCTTTTATGAGCGTCAGTTTAATACCCGTTGCCATGTTAACAAAGATGTGCTGGTACGGTTTGAAAAAGTACTTGATAGATATTTTTCGTCAGGGAAACCTATCGAATTAGGACTACCATCAGTAAGCTATTGTGCTGAAAAATTATTCTTATCGCCCAATTATTTGGGAGATTTGTTAAAAAAAGAAACTGGCAAATCAGCGTTGGAACATATCCAGTTGAAACTGATTGATGTTGCAAAGGAAAAAATTTATGATTCCAGTAAACCAATCAGCGAAATTGCTTACGAATTGGGGTTTAAGTATCCACAGCATTTTACCCGAATGTTCAAGAGAAATACGGGATTTTCTCCTAATGAATTCAGGATGTTGAATTAAGCACGAACCTGTCAACTCCGAAATCTGCCTTTAAAAAATGGAGAATTGTTTGCATTAATACAGCTTAATTTTTACTTAGTATTGGTGGCCCAATAGGATATCATGGAAAATCCTGAATTAACCGGGTAACGATATGCGATTTCTATCTGATTTGTGTTGTAACTAACCAATTATTATCTTAACTTCAACTTTGAAGGTGGAAGGGTTCCACGGGTAGATCAGTCAACAGAACAGAATTAACAAAATCCTTATGAAAAAAAACAGATCCAACCGCAGGGGATTCCTTAAATCCTCGGTTTTAGGAGCAACGGGACTTGTTGTTGGACAAAAAGCCTTTGCAGGACCGACTAACAAAGTTTTTATAACCAATAAAGAAGAGCCGAAAATAGTTTACCGAACATTGGGTAAAACAGGTATAAGCCTGCCCATTGTAAGCATGGGTGTCATGAGGGCGGACAATCCCAACCTGGTCAGGGCTGCCCTGGAGAAAGGCATTAAACTCCTGGATACGGCTCATACATACCAGAATGGCAGGAACGAGGAAATGCTGGGTGAGGTATTGAAGGATTGCCCCAGGGATTCCTATACCATTGCTACCAAAATACACCCCAAGGGACAGGACAGGAGAACAGGATTATACAACGAAGATGAATTTACACAGGAAAGCTATATGGAGATGTTCAACCTGAGCATGGATCGTCTGGGACTCGACTATGTCGATATACTCTATCATCATGGTGTTAGCAGCCTGGATGGCATGTTCTTTGAACCATTGGTCGATATTATGGATCAGATCAAACAATCTGGCAGAGCAAGGTTTATAGGTGTATCAACACACAGTAATGAGGCGGCGGTTCTTGAAGCGGCTGCTGAATGTGGATTCATCGACGTGGTCCTTACAGCTTATAACTTCACCATGGATGTTGAAGAAATGAATGCTGCGATTGACAAAGCAGCGGATGCAGGAGTTGGCATCGTTGCCATGAAGACCATGGCAGGTGGATATTTAGATCGGGAGAGGCAACGACCGGTAAAAGCCCAGGCAGCACTGAAATGGGCTCTGCAGAATCCAAATGTGCATACAAGCATCCCGGGATTTACTGCATTCGACCACCTGGAGGAAAGCTTTGCTATAATGGAGAACCCTGAATTAAACGAGGAGGAAAAAAGGTATATTGAGGAGAGCAGGCAGATGGCTTCCCTCTTTTGCACCGGATGCCAGAAGTGCCTTAACCAATGCAGGAAAAACCTGCCAATACCGGATTTCATGAGGGCATATATGTATACCTATGGGTATAGTAATCTCGAAAAGGCCTACAGCTTGCTTACCGATCTGGATCTTTCGAATGATCCGTGCAGCGGATGCAATACCTGCACAGTAACCTGTACCAGGAAATTCGATGTTGCTGCAAGAATAAAAGATGTCAGCCGGCTGGTGGATGTTCCCGGGGAGTTCATAACCTAAACCGGTATATCTTTTGGATACAAGAATTATTCCCGCTTACTCAGGGTTCTGATGATTGTGTAATCAGTGTAGAAAGGCCTTTTCCTGACTCCTCTGACGAGGTCCTAAATTTTCTGATAAGGTAGGTAAATTTATAGATATGGTGGTCTCTTTCATTTTCAATGTGTTTATAGTCTGCAATTATTAATAAGATAGCTTCATGATTGATAAAAAAGTATATGTAAGGTTACTATGAATAAAAAATGTGATCGCAGAAACTTTATTAAAGGAAGCCTGGCAGCCTCAACAGGCTTGTATCTTACCGCCTCGGGCAATATCCTTGCCAGCGCTGTATCCACGACTTCGGAACTGTCCGCCAAGCCCATACCCAAAAGACCTCTTGGCAAAACAGGGCGTCAGGTAACCATCTTCGGCCTGGGTGGATTGTTCACTACCTCGATGCACGACCGTCACGAACAGGCTGTCGAAATCGTCAACCGTGCGATCGATCTGGGTGTCAACTACATCGACACCTCTGCCTTGTACGGCAACGGTGCCAGTGAACTGAACATCGGCACCGTGATGCGGGAGCGTCGGGACGAAGTCTTTTTAGCCTCAAAGAGTCACGATTACACATACGATGGCACCATGGCGCTGGTCGAACAGAGCTTGCGACGTTTGCAGACCGACTTCCTCGATCTGTATCAGCACCATTTTCTAGGAAGATTAGGGCAACTCGAACAACTTCAGCAGAAGCACAGCGCCCGTCAGGCTTTTGAACGACTCCGCGAGGAAGGTGTGATCCGCCATATCGGCGTGACGGGACACTCTTCCAAGGTACTTGCCGATGCCCTTAACGACTACCCGTACGACTGTGTCC